>CAKRTY010000176.1 GCA_934402125.1 uncultured Anaerosacchariphilus sp.
CAGGCGCTTGCCGGTCTCCACCAGACGATCGTATACGGTCGAAACAGTCTTACCGCTCTTGCGCTGTTCCTTCACAATGCGTTCCTGGTTACCCTCGGCAATCCGGCTGTTTGTAACCAGATCCCAGATTTCCCCTGTATAGGGTGCCGTGGTTGTGTAGCCGTATTCGTCATGCAGGCAGGCTGCAAAACTATCGCAGACCTGATCCTCGCCATGTACTACGAATACGCGCTGCGGTTTTGTACGGAAACCGCCCATCCAGTTAATCAGGCCTTCCTTGTCCGCATGGCCGCTGATACCGGCCAGCACCTCAATATGAGCCCTTACCTCTACCGGCTCCCCAAAAAGCTTTACATTGGAAACGCCCTCTACCAGGGAACGCCCCAGCGTTCCTGCCGCCTGATAGCCCACAAAGAGAATCGTGCTCTCCGGCCTCCACAGGTTGTGCTTCAGATGGTGCCGGATACGGCCCGCCTCGCACATACCGGAGGCTGATAGAATCACCTTCGGCTCATCGACAAAGTTAATCAGCTTCGATTCATCACTGGTAATGGAAAGGCTTAAGCCGGGAAAACTGATGGGGTTGATTCCCTTTTTCACCAGCGCAAGCGTCTCCTCATCGAAGCAGTCATACATATTTTTATTGAAAATGGTGGTCGCCTGCACAGCCAGCGGACTGTCCACATAGACCTTAAAGCCATCATGACCGTGAATCAGCTTTTTGGCTTTGATTTCCCGCAGGAAATACAACATTTCCTGGGTACGGCCTACAGCAAACGAAGGAATCACCACATTGCCGCCCCGGTCAAAGGTCTCCTGAATGATTCGCGTGAGTTCTTTTACATAATCTGGCTTAGGCCCATGGCTGCGATCTCCATAGGTGGATTCAATCAGCACATAATCTGCCGTATTCACATGAGCCGGATCCTTTAAAATCGGCTGATGCAGGTTACCCACATCTCCGGAGAATACCAGCTTCTTCTCAATACCGTTTTCCTGAAGCCAGACCTCAATGCAGGCTGAGCCAAGCAGATGTCCCACATCTGTAAAACGGATATCGATACCGTCTGTCAGATGAATCCGTTCTCCGTAGGGGCAGCCACAGAACAGTTTTGAAGCGCCGTCCGCATCCGCAATGGTATATAGCGGCACATATTCGGGCTTTCCGGCGCGCTTTGCCTTCCGGTTCCGCCATTCGGCCTCGAATTCCTGAATGTGCGCACTGTCACGAAGCATCACCTCACAGAGATCACTGGTGGCGTAGGTGGCAAAAATCGTTCCCTTAAAGCCTCTCTTATAAAGGAGTGGCAGCAGTCCCGAATGATCAATATGCGCATGGGTCAGAAGCACATAATCAATCTCAGCGGGATTCACCGGAATCTCCTGATTTTCATAGATGTCTGCTCCCTGTTCCATACCGCAGTCTACAAGTATCACCTTTTTGCAGGCCTCAAGCATATGACAGCTTCCCGTCACCTCATGGTCTGCGCCCAGAAAAGTCAGCCTCATAGTCTCATCTCCCTCAATGATACGTCAGATTTTCGTTACTATTATTATACCGTTTGGTACATAAAAAGACAATGATCTTTCGAAAACTTTAAGTTTTAGGAATACAGCTTTTTCAACGCCTCGATCTCTCTTGCCCAACCCGCGTCATCATTGGGCGTTTCCAGTATAAACGGAAGCTCCCTCAGGACCGGATGGTTTATGATACGGGAAAATGCCTCCCAGCCAAGCGAGCCTTCCCCGATCCGGGCGTGCCGGTCCTTATGGCTGCCCCGCCCATTCAGGCTGTCATTGAGATGTACCGCCTTCAGATGTTCCAGACCGATAATTCGATCGAATTTCTCAAGAACCCCATCCAAATCTCCCACAATGTCATAACCGGCGTCCCACACATGACAGGTATCGAGACAAACCCCCAGTTTATCGGAAAGATCTGTCCGGTCGAGAATTTCTCTAAGCTCCTCAAAGCAGCTTCCCACCTCGCTGCCTTTTCCCGCCATGGTTTCCAGCAAGACAGTGGTGGTCATTTCTGGATACAGAGAAGCGTTCAGCATTTCCGCGATCCGGGCAATCCCATTCTCCACGCCCTGTCCCACATGACTGCCCGGGTGGAAATTATAATAATTCCCGGGTGTGTATTCCATACGCTTCAGATCGTCCCGGAAGGCTTCCCCCGCAAAGCGGCGGGTATCCTCTTTATCCGAACAGGCGTTCAGGGTGTAGGGCGCATGGGCCACAATTCTTCCATAGCCCTTTGTACTCCAGAGCTGCCGGAATCTCTCCACATCCTCCGGCACGATTGCCTTGGCGCTGCCGCCTCTGGGATTGCGGGTAAAAAACGCAAAGGTATTGGCGCCCAGCTTCAGTGCCTGCTTTCCCATGGCCTCATAGCCCTTGGCAAATGAAATATGGCTTCCTATCTGTAACATTCACTTTTCCTCCTAGAGAGCCCGCTCCTTCAGCGTAACGCTGACCCAGCCTGCTCCGTATTCTTCGCTCTCGTAGTTAAAGCCGACCTCCAGTCCCACAGGGGAATAAAAGTATGCGGACTCCTGCGGATCGGACAGCAGCTTTAACAGTTCTTCGTCCGTACTGTTGGTGACGAAATCCACGCCGCCGTTCTGGGTCTGATCCTGGGCCCGGAACCGCATGACCAGCTCCTCGTCAATGTCAATCAGCTCCGACGGCGCAATCTGCTCACCGGTCTCAATCCGGAAATTTAAAGCAGTCAACTTCGGCAGGGTACCGTCTTCCTCGGAAAGCCGGTGCTGAAATACAACGCTGATCTCCTCATCATCCATGTAGGTCACATAACCACTGGTGGTAATCCCATCCGGGAAATTCACATAGGAATCGCTGTACTGCTCTGCCGCCCGCTTGATAGTCGCATTGATGGCCGAATAATCCGCCGCGCTGTCCGCGTCCTTCGCCCGAAGCTCCGGGTAGGTCACATAATAACCGGTATTGTCGTCATCCGCAGACGCGAAACGGGACTCTGTCAGCCAGTCAATGGTATAAGCCGCGTCCATGTTGATGTCATCCACGATCTCCTTATAATAGGCGTCATCTTCGCTTGGCTCATAATCCTCAGAGTCATCGTAGTAATCGCCGTAATCGTCATAATAATCTGAACTGCCCACCGTATCCTGCGCAGCATGGAAAACCATACGGCTCACATTCATGGTCCCGACAATCAGAGCGACAATCAGAAGAATAGCTCCAAGGATACTTAAGACGATCACCCAACCCTTGGTTTTCTTTTTCCTGGAACCGTTTCCAGTCCCATAGCTGTTTCCGGTTCCATAGCCCATTCCATTGCCGGAGGGGGACGACTGTCCGCCGCCAAACTGTCCACTGTAGCCGCAGCTCCGGCAGACACCGTCCTGCATCAGAGCTCCGCAGCGCGGGCAAAAATCAAAATCTCTGTTTTCACTCATTGTTCTTCTCCTGTCAGTTCGTCCAGATTTTTTCCGTAAGCGTCAATAAAATAAGTAAGAAATAATTCTGCCTCTTCCACATCCAGTGCATGAAGCTGCTTTAACGTGGTCACTCTGGCACGGACAAATTCCCGGTTGCCACAGCCTTCCTCTTCAATACATTTGATATAGGCCGACAGCTTATCGGCAGCCTTCACAAGCCGCCAGAGATAGGCGTCTTCCTCCTGCTTTTCAAAAAGTCCTTCGTAGGAAGCCCGCATTTCTTCCGGAAGCATGGCAAGCAGCGACTGTCCCGCCTTATGCTCAATATCCTTATAGCTGTGCCGGATCTCCGGATTGTAATATTTCACAGGCGTCGGCATATCCCCGGTGATAATCTCTGTGGCGTCATGATACATTCCCAGAACGGCCGCCCGCTCCGCGTTCAGCTCTTTTCCGAAATAGGTATTGCCGATGACAGCCAGGGCGTGGGCAATCATGGACACCTCCAGACTGTGCTCGCTTAAGTTTTCCGCCCGGGTATTGCGCATCAGCGCCCAGCGGTCGATGTATTTCATCCGGGACATCATGGCAAAATAATTATTCATGCTTCTTCCTCTTTTTTTCCTGAATCAGACAGATATTGCTGACCCAGAAGCTGCTGTATTTTCTTGCGTAATCCAGATACTCCTGCCAGGAGATAAAATATTCTCGTCCCCAGGAGGAAATCTGAAGATACCCGTTTTCCATGCCGGTAACGACTACATAATGGGCCTTTGTCTCTGTGGCGGGCAGATAGACGCCGTTTTCCTGCCGGTACAGACTAAGTTTCTTTTTCCTCCAGAATGGAATATTCTGTCCGATCGCCAGAATCACCGGATAATCCCGGGACAGGCTGTCCTGGATCCGCTCCAGCATTTTGCCCTGGCTTAAGCACCATCTGGCCCTGAGCGGAATCCGGTATTGGCGGAAATAACGGTTCATAGAC
>CAKRTY010000177.1 GCA_934402125.1 uncultured Anaerosacchariphilus sp.
GTGAGACCCCCATTTCCTATAACGCGAATATGGAACTGCAGGTACAGCAGGATGGCGTCTGGTATGTCATTCCCAGAAAAAACGAGCCGGTGGGACAGCAGGATACCACCGTAGAGCTTGCGCCGGGAATGGCCCAGGACGAAGAGCTGGATCTGACAGCATACGATCTGGATTATGGCGCGGACGCCTATCGCATCATCACCTATGTGGATGGCGTTCCCTTTAGTGCCGGATTCCGGTTTGAGAGCGTGGAACAGGGATTGGAAGAAGCATGGGAGGAAGCAGAATGAAGAAAAAAATCGGGATAGCGGCTTTATTACTGACAGCGCTGGTGGCGTCAGGCTGCGGCGCGAGCAGCGCCAAGATGGAAATGGCGACGGCAGATTCGGCAGCGGCAATGACAGAGGACGCAGCGGAAGAAAACGGCTACGTTACGGCAGCCTCCGGGCTTGAAGTGCCGAAAAGTACCGGACAGAAGCTGATCAAAACAGTCAGTCTGAGCATGCAGACCAGAAAGTTCGATGAGCTTCTGGAGCACATTCAGACTAAGGTCACGGAGAGCGGCGGTTATACAGAAAACTCCGACATCTCCGGCAACAGCTATTATGGGGACGGCAACCGTTATGCCTGGCTGAGCCTGCGGATTCCCGCGGATAAGCTGGATAGCTTTGTGACGGTGGTGAGCGAGCTGGGTAATGTAACCAGCAAAAATGAGAGTGTAGAAGACATTACCCTGAAATATGTAGATACGGAAAGCCATAAGAAGGCTCTGGAAACGGAGCAGGAGCGTCTGCTTACCCTGATGGAGCAGGCGGAAAGCATGGACGACATTATCAAGATCGAAACCCGGCTGTCTGAAATCCGTTATGAGCTCCAGTCCTACGAATCGACCTTGAGAACCTATGACAATCAGGTTTCGTACAGCACAGTCAGTATCAGTATCAACGAAGTGGAGCGGGAAACGGCTCCGGAAAAACAGGGCTTTGCGGAGGAACTGAAGAACCGGCTTTCGGATAATCTCTATCATATCAGTCACGGCCTGCGGAATTTTGCTATCTGGTTTATCGCGGCGATTCCTTACTTCCTGATTCTGGGCGTAATCGGATTCGCGGTAATTAAGATTGTGCGGAAAATAATCTGGAAAAAACCGATGTTCCATAAAAAGAAAAAAGAAGAGTAGGGGCAATGTACTTTCCTGTTCTGCAAAAATCTGCTATAATAAGCATAATTGGAAATCCAACAAAGCGAGGGAGCAGAAAGATGAAGAATTCGGAAAACACATTCCGCTATCAGATAAAAAAAGGAGCCTATCACCGGCCGGGTATCGAACGCCAGGGTGACGCCATCTGCTTCACCGCAGCAGTTCCCGAAGAGAAGGAATGCAGCCTGCTTCTTTATAAAAAGGGGGAGCAGGAGGAAGCGGTCGCGATCCCCATGGAGCGAAGTACCCGTTACGGAGATCTGCGTTCCGTTGAGATTGAAAAGCTCCCCATGGGCGTATACGAATACAATTACCGGATAGAAGGTGAGCTTGTAACGGATCCCTATGCCCGGCGCATTGCCGGGCGGGAAACCTGGGGGCAGGCACCGGCGGGAAAAGAAGCCCTGCGGGGCTGTATTATTTCCGATGAATTTGACTGGGAAGGGGATGCGTCCCTGCAGCTTCCTTATACAGAAATTGTGGCTTATGCCACCCATGTGCGCGGTTTTACCCGCCATTCCACTTCGGGCGTCCGGTCCAAGGGTACCTTTGCAGGCGTCCGGGAAAAGATTCCCTATCTGAAAAACCTTGGGATCAACCAGCTGGAGCTCATGCCGGTCTATGAATTTGCGGAGGTAGAGGCCTGGGACGAGAAGCGTCCGCAGATCTGCAGGGGAGGAAAAGCAGACGAACCTGTGATGAACTACTGGGGCTATACGGACAGCTATTATTTCGCGCCAAAGGCCTCTTATGCGGCGTCGAAGGATCCGGTACGGGAGCTGAAAACCCTGGTGCGGGAGCTTCACAAAAATGGGATTGAGCTGGTGCTGGAATTCTATTTTCCGGCGGGAATGCAGACTGCCCGGATACTGGACTGTATCCGCTACTGGGTGCTGGAATACCATATTGACGGGGTCCACGTGAACCGGGATCATACGCCGGTGGAGGCGCTGGCCCAGGAGCCCCTTTTAAGCCACACGAAGATCATGTCCGAGGGCTTTGACCTGGAGAAGGTTTACGAGGGACGCACCGTTCCCCGTTTTCGCAATCTGGCGGAATACAATGACGGATTTATGTTGGATATCCGCCGGTTCCTGAAGGGCGACGAGGGCATGATCCCGGCCTTTATCTGGCGGGAACGGAAGAATCCGGAGCGGTATGCGGTCATGAACTATGTGGCCGGGCATAATGGCTTTACCCTGATGGACGCCGTGTCCTATGACGAGAAGCATAATGAGGCCAACGGAGAGGATAACCGGGACGGCACCGATTATAACTACAGCTGGAACTGTGGAGAGGAAGGACCCAGCCGGAAGAAGAAGACGCTGGAGCTCCGTTCCCGGCAGCTTCGCAACGCGCTGGTCATGCTGTTCCTCAGTCAGGGCGTGCCGGTTCTGTACGGCGGTGATGAGCAGGGCAATTCCCAGTCCGGTAATAATAATGTCTATTGTCAGGACAATGAGCTGTCCTGGATCAAATGGAAGCCCGGGAAAGCCTGGACTTTCCTGGAAGAATATGTGCGAAAACTCATAGCTTTTCGAAAAGCCCACCCGGTTTTCTGTCAGGAAGCGGAGCTTCGGCAGACGGATTACCTGTCCTGCGGCCACCCGGATATATCCTATCACGGAAAGCGGGCCTGGCTGGGCGACTTTGAAAATTACAGCAGAAGTGTAGGAATCCTGTACGCAGGCGAATATGTGTCGGCAAATTCAAACGGTGAAAGATCGGACGATTCCTTTTACGCAGCCTACAATATGCACTGGATTCCCCATGAGTTTGCCCTTCCGAAGCTGCCGGACGGACAGGTCTGGACCGTTGCCCTGGATACAGGGGCGGAGGGAGCAGACGGAATCTATGAGGAAGAAAGCGGGGCAATACTGACAGAACAGCGCACCGTGACGGTTCCGGAGCGCACGATTCTGATTCTCCGCGGACAGAAGCGGCAGAAGGAAAAGAAGAAACAGGCAGGAGCAGAGGCAGAATGAAGGCTTGGAAACATTTTTGTACCATCACAGAACATAAAATCATGGTTATGCGGCATTGCTTCCGGATAGGGCTGTACAGGCAGGGATTGTTGCATGATATGTCCAAATATACGCCGACGGAATTTATTCCCGGCTGTAAATACTATCAGGGCTACCGGAGTCCCAACAATGCGGAACGGGAGGAAAAGGGATATTCGGCAGCCTGGCTGCACCATAAGGGCAGAAATAAGCACCATTATGAATACTGGATTGATTACAGTACAGGTCCGGTAAAGGGCATGACCGGCATGAAAATGCCCAACCGCTATGTGGCCGAGATGATGATGGATCGGATGGCGGCCTCCAAGATCTACAATAAAGGGCATTATAACCACCATGAGCCCCTGAAATATTATGAAAAGGGAAAAGATTCCTATATGATTCACGATGAAACCAGGGCACTCCTGGAGCACCTGCTGCATATTCTGGACGAGCAGGGGGAAGAAGCGTTATTTGCCTATATGCGCGCTTATATCGTGGGAAAAAAGGAATATCCCAGGATTCCGCCCCGTCCCTGGCAGCTGGTGGGGGACGGACATTATATTTCCGACGCGGAGCTGAAAAAAGAGAAAATAAAAGAGGAAATGGGAGAAATCCGCAGAATTATATAGTATAGAGGAAACAGAAATGAGGTGGCTGCATGACCATACGCGAAAGCACGGAACAGTGGGAAAGCGAGTATCTGAGTCCCTATGCTTCTCTGAGTAAAAACTCAAGGGGGCGGGAGCGGGAAGAGCCTCCCTGCGATATCCGGCCGGTTTATCAAAGAGATCGGGATCGGATTCTGCACTGTAAGTCCTTTCGACGTCTGAAGCACAAAACCCAGGTATTTCTGACGCCCAGGGGGGATCATTACCGTACCAGGCTGACCCATACCCTGGAGGTTTCCCAGATAGCCAGAACTATGGCCAAGGCGCTGCGCCTCAACGAGGATCTGACGGAGGCTATCGCCCTGGGGCACGATCTGGGGCATACGCCCTTCGGACATGCCGGGGAGCGTGTGCTGAACGATCTGTGCAGCACCGGATTTGCCCACTATAAGCAGAGCGTCCGGGTAGTGGAAAAGCTGGAAAAAAGTGGAAGAGGCTTAAACCTGACCTGGGAGGTGCGGGATGGGATTTTGAACCACCGTACCAGCGGCCATCCGTCCACCCTGGAGGGC
>CAKRTY010000178.1 GCA_934402125.1 uncultured Anaerosacchariphilus sp.
GGTTTAAGCAGGACGAAAATATCATCATCGGAAATGTGGCGCTTTACGGAGCCACCAGCGGCAAGGCCTATATCAACGGCGTGGCAGGAGAGCGCTTCTGTGTCCGGAATTCCGGAGCGGTGGCAGTCGTTGAGGGCGTGGGCGACCATGGCTGCGAGTACATGACCGGCGGACGGGTGGCAGTGCTCGGCAAAACCGGAAAGAACTTTGCCGCAGGTATGAGCGGCGGCGTGGCCTATGTGCTGGACGAGGAACGGGATCTGTATACCAAGCTCAATAAGGATATGGTCCTGATCCAGGAAGTAACAGATAAATACGATGTGCTGGAGCTGAAGGGCATGATCGAGGATCATGTGGCTTACACCAATTCCGTAAAGGGAAAAGAGATTCTGAATCACTTTGGGGAGTATCTGCCGAAGTTTAAGAAGATTATCCCGCGGGATTACCAGAGAATGCTGATGACCATTGTCCAGATGGAGGAAAAGGGCTTAAGCAGCGAGCAGGCACAGATTGAAGCATTCTACGCGAACCAGAAGCGATAAGGAGGGGAGAAACATGGGAAAACCGACAGGATTTATGGAGTATGACCGGGTGGACGCAAAGGCCCAGTCTCCAAAGGAACGAATCAGTCATTTTAATGAATTTCATACCCCTCTTTCCCGGAAGGAGCAGGAAAAACAGGGCGCGCGCTGCATGTCATGCGGCGTCCCCTTCTGCCAGGCGGGTATGATGATCGGCGGTATGGCCTCCGGCTGTCCGCTGCATAACCTGATTCCGGAATGGAATGATCTTCTGTATATGGGTAACTGGGAGCAGGCCTACAAGCGGCTGAAGCGTACCAGCAGCTTTCCGGAATTCACAGGACGGGTGTGCCCGGCTCTCTGCGAGAAGGCCTGCACCTGCAACCTGAACGGGGAACCGGTGGCTACCAAAAGCAACGAGCTGGCCATTATTGAAAATGCGTACAAGGAGGGCTACGCCGTACCGACGCCGCCCGGAAACCGTACCGGCAAGAAAATTGCCATTATCGGAAGCGGTCCTTCGGGACTGGCGGCAGCCGATCAGCTGAACCACAGAGGCCATTCGGTGACAGTGTTTGAGCGCTTTGACCGGGTAGGGGGACTCTTGCGCTACGGCATTCCGAATATGAAGCTGGAGAAGCACATCATCGACCGGAAAATCGATATGATGAAGGCCGAGGGCGTGGAATTTGTGGTGAATACAGATGTGGGAAAGGATAAAAAGGCGGCGGAGATTCTGAAGGAGTACGATCGCGTGATTCTGGCCTGCGGAGCCTCCAATCCCCGGGATATCAAGGTGCCGGGCAGAGAGCTGAAGGGAATTTATTTTGCGGTGGATTTCCTAAGAGCCACCACCAAGAGCCTTCTGGATTCCAATTTCGCTGATAAGAAATATATCTCCACCAAGGGAAAGAATGTCATGGTCATCGGAGGCGGCGACACCGGAAACGACTGTGTGGGAACCTCGATCCGTCTGGGCGCGAAATCCGTGATTCAGCTCGAGATGATGCCGAAGGCGCCGGACACCCGGACCCCGAACAACCCCTGGCCCGAATGGCCGAAGATCTGCAAGACCGATTACGGTCAGGAGGAGGCCATCGCCCTGTTTGGCTCTGACCCGCGTATCTATACCACTACGGTGAAGGAGTTTGTCGGCGATAAGGCAGGTAATCTGAAAAAGGCTGTCTGCTGTAAGCTGGAGAGCAAAAAGGATGAAAAGACCGGCCGTATGATGATGGTACCCATTGAGGGCAGCGAATTTACCCTGGACGTGGACGTGGTTCTGATAGCGGCAGGCTTCCTGGGCAGCCAGGATTATGTGACAAAGGCCTTCGGCGTGGAGGTCAATGCCAGAACCAACGTGAATACAGCTCCGGGCCAGTATAAGACCAATGTGGACCGGGTATTCACCGCAGGAGATATGCACAGAGGCCAGTCCCTGGTAGTCTGGGCTATCCGGGAGGGCCGGGAGGCCGCCTGCGCGGTGGATCTGGATCTGATGGGATACACCAGTCTGCAGGTACAGTAAAGAAAAGCGGAGGAAATCTGATCTCAGACTCCGCAAAGGTCGCTTAAGGGATAGAACCGATACCCCATCTCTTCCCAGCGGGTCAGAAGCTCATCGAGGATCTCACCGTTGGTTTTTGAGGTGTTGTGGAGAAGAACCACAGCGCCCGGGTGAACCCGTGTGAGCAGCTTGTCGAAGGCCTGCTCATGGGAGGGCTGGTCGTCCTGCTTCCAGTCCACATAGGCCAGGCTCCAGAAAAAGGTCTGGTAGCCCAGATCCTGGGCCATTTTCAGGTTTTCTTCACTGTAAATACCCTGGGGAGGCCGGTAATATCCGGAGATGGAGGAGCCGGTGATATCCTGATAGAGCTCCGCCAGAGAATCCAGTTCTTTTTCGAAGGCTTCCCGGGTACTGATTTTGGACATATCCGGGTGATGATAGGTGTGATTGCCTACCGAATGTCCCTCTGCCAGCATCCGTTTCACCAGATCCGGGCTGGTTTCCAGATAATGCCCCACCACGAAGAATGTGGCCGGGGCATTGTGTTTTTTCAGGGCATCCAGAATCGCGGATGTATTTCCATTTTCAAAGCCACAGTCAAAGGTCAGATAAATTCTTTTTTCTTCCGTTTCTTCTATATAATAGGCGTTGTATTTTCGGAGAATAGCCGGAGAGACATTTCCGGTGGGCTGTGTTCCCGGCTGGCCGAAGTCCAGACCCCAGCTTGCGGAGGCAGTGGAGGAAGCAGGCAGCAGGGAAGCTTCCCGGTCGGAGAGCCGCGCGACGCCCTGTCCGCTGAAGTAGGAAAGAGTCAGCAGGAGGGCAAGGCCGCAGAGACGGATGGTAAGATGGCGGGAAAGGGAGAAGGCAGACTTCACAGACAATTTCCTTTTACAGGTTTTTCTATAATATATGAGAGAAGACGGCGGACTATGTGGGTGAATTTCACGGTATTACGGCGAGCAGCTGCTGTAGACCCGTTCGATGTGCATAGCCAGATAACCGATTTCCATTTCATCGAAGCGAAGACCGGTGGACGCGGATAGACGATCGCAGACCGTGGAAGCCAGCGCGTAGGCTTTGGGGAATTTGACAGACATATAGTCGTTCATGTTGACCTTCAGATCCTCCCCGGTTATCCCCCGGGCCACCATGTATTTGATATGGTTCATCAGACGGTTATAGGAGAGGGAGAGTACGTCGATGTGCTCTCCGGTTTCCTGCTCCAGCATCTGGATACATTCCCGGACTGCCCGGGCGGTCTGCATGGCCATGGAAATCTGCTCGTCCTCAATGGCAGAGTGGACATGGAGGGCCACATAGCCCACCTCGTGATCGTCAAGCTCCAGCCCCAGACGGTTTCGGAACAGCTCTTTGATGAGAGAGGCGGCCTTAAATTCGCTGTGGAACAGGGAACGGATATCATCGGTCAGGGGATTGCTGATCTGCTCGCCGTTGCGGACGCGGGCAGCCGCAAAGGAGAGATGATCGGCCAGAGGCAGCATAACCCGGCGATCGACAGAGCCGAAGCGGGCTTCGGCCTCCTGCATGACAGCGTCGGCAATCTCGATAAACTCCGGATCCACATTCCGGGCCAGCTCCCTGGCGGAGCCCCGTTCCGTATCCTCGGTCAGGCGGTAGACGGAAGCGCCTTCCGGTTTCTCAAAACGTTCGGCAATTTTCTTCCCGAAGCCAAGGCCCTTTCCCAGAAGGACATATTCCTGATTGTCGTTCATGTCGATGGCGATCACGCCGTTGTTATTCAGAACTCTGCTTACCCGATACATATTCTAATCTCCCCCAAAAAGAACTATAAATTATGGTATCAGACATGGAAGAAAAAGTAAAGCTGAAAACGGTAAAAAAAGTCTTGACTTTCAGGTAAAAGTTGTTGTATAGTGTGTAACTGTTCGGCAGGCATTAACTTAGCATAGATATCACAAGTGTTTTTGTATGTTTATGCAGGGTTGGTGTCTTTTTTTGTGTGGAAAATCCCTTCATAAACGTCAAAAATGAGAGCAAATTTCAAGGAGAGAGAAAGATGAAAGACAAAATTTTTGGCGTATTGCAGCGTGTGGGCAGATCCTTTATGCTTCCCATCGCCATCCTTCCGGTAGCAGGTCTGCTGCTGGGTATCGGTAGTTCCTTTACCAATGAAACCACCATTGCCACCTATGGCCTGACCGCCATTCTGGGACATGGTACCATTTTAAATTCCCTTCTTATTATTATGAATCAGGTGGGAAGCGCCGTATTCAACAATCTGCCTCTGATCTTCGCGGTGGGCGTAGCCATCGGTATGGCCTACAAGGAAAAAGAGGTATCCGCCCTTTCCGCGCTGATTGCCTTCTTC
>CAKRTY010000179.1 GCA_934402125.1 uncultured Anaerosacchariphilus sp.
GGAAGCGTCCTGCCGTTGCAGCATCCACTGGAATTCCTGCCGCTGCAGCAGGAACTGTTCGATCAGTTTCGACATGGAACGGGCTCTCTCCGGCACGTCGCTCTCATGACATTTCAGATTTTCCTTTCCGCTGGCGTAGATCGCCGTGCTGTCTTCCTTAATGGTAAAGGATTTAATCGCAGACGCTTCAAACACCAGCGCCCGCTCATCATCTCTCAGGCGCAGCAGTCTGTGATCGGTATCGAGAAGCAGGCTTCCGCCGCCGAAGCCGAAATCATAACGCCAGGTTTCCTGAAAGGTATCCCGCAGGGTCTGATTGTTGTCGTAAAAAGCCAGATACGCGCGGAATCGTTCCAGATTCATTTCACCCACCGCGCCGTCCGGCAAATCGATTTTCCTGTCACATTCCTTACAGATAGGCATGTCCTCGATCTTTGTAGGCAGCAGACGCGGGGTCGGATTGCCACAGATTGGACATACTTTTTTATGATTGCTGAATAATCCCATAGATTTCCTCCTGTTATCCCAGTTCCAGATAGGCTTTTTTATGAAAATGCAGCAGTCCGGCCGCCACATTTACCGGAAACAGCCGTATGGTTCCGTTATATTTTGATACAGTGTCATTGTAGATCAGTCCGCTGGTATGCAGCATTTTTTCGTAGCTCTCTACGGCATTCAGATACTTACGATAACCCGGTTCTTCCTGTACCTTCGGATATTGCTCCGCGACCGCCTGCAATACCTGCCGAATCTCCGAAAGCAATCGTTCCTGTCCGGCCGCCTGAGCCGGATCGCTCTCCGCCGTAACCATGCCACGCTCTGCCCGAAGCCGGTCAGCCTTTTCCCCCATAGCCGCGTCATAGGCTTCCGTCAGTTCCAGAAGGGCTAACGTCGCGTCATACCAGGACGAAAGCTGTACTCCCATCTGGCTCATGGCATTTTTTATATTCTCGTCCAGCACGACCAGTCTTCGCTGCACGGAAATCAGCCAGACAGCAAGTAAAATAGTCAGCAATGCCACAATAATTCCTATTTCCATACATTTCATTACCTTTCCTGTCGAACCTGTTCCAGACAGCCCTTACAGATACAGTGTTTCTGAATTTAAAAGCAGCGGATGCGGACTAGGCCGCATCCGCTGTCCGGATTCAGATTTTTATTTACTGCATGAAATACAGTCCGTTGTAACCGGTTGTATCAGACAAAGCAATCATTACGACGCTGCCGTCATCCTGCTGCGCAAATGCGCAATAATATCTAAGTTCACTGCCATTGTTATCAAAGTATACGCCGTATCCGGTGCTGTCCGCCTCGTAGGTGCCGTCCATTTCTCCGCCACCCTGTACCATTTTTGCAGTGCCGTCTGCATTAAACACAAAATCCAGTTTTCCGCCATACTGCTCCAGAGACGCCGCAATTTCTTCGTCTGTCAGTTCTTCGCCGTCCACGCAGCCGCCTGTGAAGCTCCAGGTAGTATCTGCCACATCGACCGGCTCAGTCATCATATCGATGCTCCAGAGAGGACCGTCGTCGCCTTCTGCGAATTCTGTATCCTCTGCTGTCTCATCGGTTGTTTCCTCGGCCTCCTCAGTGTCTTCCTCGGTGTCTGCGGTTTCCTCGGTGGCTGTTGTATCAGCCTCTGCTGCGTCGTCAGATCCTCCGCAGGCTGCCAGGGACAGAACCAACATGGTACCTAAAATCAGTGCTAATACTTTCTTCTTCATAACAATTTCTCCTTTTCCCGTTTTTTCTGCGGCTCTGCCGCTTTCTGATTTCAGTGTACCTGATTTGACAAAAAAAAGAGCGATTCGACATGAATCGCCCTGAATTTGCTCCCAATCGTCCCTATGCTTTTTACAAAATAACCTGCTGCCGGTCAAAGCTGTATTCCAGATATCTCTCTTTGATATCTGAATATTTCCCATGTGGAATCGGAATTTCTTCTCCATTTTGCATCTGAATATTTTTAGAAGAAAGGCTCCTGATATAATCCATATTAATCAGATAAGAACGGTGGGGTCGCAGGAAATTTCTATATTTTTCCAGTTGTCCGGACAGTTCATCCAGTTTTCCAACACTTTCCAGCGTCTCGCCCTGTTCCATGCAGAACAAAAGCGTCCGTCCCCTTACCTCACAATAGATCAGCTTCTCCAGTTCTATTCTGGTAATTCCTGTCTTGCAGCGCACAATCAGACTTTTTTCTTCTGTTTTCCTGCATTCAGAAATCACCGAATCCATAAGCCGAAAAAAACTCTCTGCCCAGATGGGCTTTAGCTGATAAAAATAAGCTCCCACGGTGTAGGACTCCACCGCGAATTCCGCTGACGAGGTCAGGAAAATAATTCTGACCGCCGTATCAAACGCCCGGATTTCCTTTGCCGCCTCCATGCCATTCTGTCCCGGCATCATAATATCCAGAAATATAATATCGAAGCGCAGGCCCTTCTCGATCGCTGCCAGAAGCTCCAGCGGACTCTGGAAAATCACGTATTCCATCGTCCGATTTCTCTCCACCCGATAGCGGTCCACCAGAACCTGCAATTCCTTCAACACCGCTATATCGTCATCACAAAAACCTATTTTCAGCATAATCGGCGGCGCTCCCTTCTTTTGTATTTTCCAGCCTTATTTTTTATTATATACGTGATTTCTTTTCCAAATCAAGCTATTCCTTCGGAAAATATTCACGAAGCTTCAAAATGGCGCTTTTCTCTATCCTGCTGATATAAGAACGGGAGATTCCAAGCTTTCCGGCAATCTCCCGCTGGGTGTATTCCTTTCCGTTATAAAGTCCGTAGCGCATAATCAGAACCGTCCGTTCCCGTTCTGTCAACACCTCTGCCAGAAGCTCATACAACCGCCTGCTGTCCTCCCGGACACAGACACTGGTAAAGGCGTCCCGCTCCTTACTTTCCATAATATCCAGCAGATGGATTTCGTTCCCCTCTTTATCCGTACCTATGGGGTCATAATAGGAGGTTTCCCGGGCGGTTTTCTTTTTGGAGCGGAAGTACATCAGGAGTTCATTTGCTATCCTCTCCCCGATGCGTCACAGGGATCTCAATGTCGCCCTCTGCCCCAAAGAGAACCAGGTGGACATTGACACCATCCCAGACTGCCTTTCGGACAAGAGTGCGGATGGCTGCCCGCTTCTGTTCCACGGTCATTTCATCTATCCCATCCTTAAATGACGCCAGAAGCTCACGCATCAGGTCAAATTCCAGATCACTTAGAGACTGGCGGGAATTCAAACCCTCTAACTCGCAAATCTGATTTTCTATCGCCGCACATTCCTGGCTCAGCTTCTCAATCCGTTTTCCGACGGAATTTCGCGCCACACTTTTCTTCAAATCAGCCAGAGAATCTATCAAGCCTTCCAGTTTCTTCTCTGTTTCTGCTTTTTCCTTCTGCAACTCCGTCAGCCGGTTCTCATACTCCAGGCGATTACCCATATAAAACTTTCGGCTCTGCTCCAACTGCTCCAGAAAAGCCCCTTTATCATCCTCCAGCTTCTTAATCTCCTCCACCACTGCCAGATCCAAGGTATTGCCATTGACATTCCTGCCGTCGCAGACACTCCGCTGACTGCGCTCTTTTACCTTGCATCCATAGGTGTAAATGGGCTTTCCATCAGCCATTTTCCGCTTGCTGAGCTTCGGATACATGCGGCTGCCGCAGTTGCAATATAGAAGTCCCGTCAACAGTGCTTCATTACTGCGGGGCTTCCGGAACGCTTTGGACTTATTCCGCTCCAGGGATTCCTGAACTGCCACCCATTCCTTTCCCGGAATCAGTCCCGGATGCTGACCCACTGCCACAATCCACTCGCTGGGCAGCAGAAGCTCCGTAGTCTTTCCCTTTTCCTGCCGGGTGCGGTTGTAGGCCATGATACCGTGTACCCCATCAAACTCTTTTTTATCAGAAAACAGATCCGCATTTACCTTCACAAAATAATCGTATGCATCTTCATCGGCAATCACATAGACCGGATTCTGCAGAATCCCTTTGATGGAAAACCGGGTATAATACTTATCATTCTTTGTCTTTATTCCCCGCTTCATTAGTTCCGCTTCTGTGATGGTCTGAGAATCATACTCAGTATACAAATCATAAATCAAGCGGATGATGGCTGCTTCTTCGGGAATCAATTTCAGTTTGCAGGCTTTCTTCGATTTACCTTCGATCGTCACACTCTCCACAGCTTCTGATTCATATCCTGTGGGCGTCGTGCCGCCGAGCCAACGACCGGTTTTGGCCAGTTCGTGCATATTATCACGGATGCGCTCGGCTATGGTCTCCCGCTCCAGCTGGGAGAATACAGAGGCAATATACACCATGGCGCGGCCCATAGG
>CAKRTY010000180.1 GCA_934402125.1 uncultured Anaerosacchariphilus sp.
TATGGGAAAATGATGGCGTATGTGCGGGAGAATATCGAATATGTAAAAAATTATGTGGAAGAATATCTGCCGGGCGTAAAGATGATTGATGGAGAAGGAACGTATCTGGTCTGGCTGGATTTCCGGTCAACCGGTATGGATGTGGAAGAGCTTGATCGCAGAATCATATACGATGCAAAGCTATGGCTTGACAGTGGAAAGATATTCGGAAAAACAGGGGCAGGCTTCCAGCGCATCAATGTTGCAGCACCCAGGAAAATTGTGACCGAATGCATGGAAAGAATTCGAAATATTTTAAACTAAAATCTTTGGGATTCCATAAACCATCCGTTTGTAGTAAAATGGTTACCATACAGACCGGAAATAAAGAAAAGAGGATGGAAAAGGAATGAAAAAAGAGAAGTATTCGATTGTATTCAGCAGCCTGACAGGCAATACAAAGCTGCTTGCCGACGCGATTCATGAGGCGTTGCCGAAGGAGGACTGTGAGTATTTCGGCGTGGGTAAGGCGGAAGAACTGCGCTCGGAAGTGATATATGTGGGCTTCTGGACAGACAAAGGAAGCGCGGATCAGAACACCTTAGAGCTTCTGGGAAAATTGAGGAACAAAAAGATTTTCCTGTTTGGAACAGCGGGCTTTGGCGGGAGCGAGGCGTACTATCAGAATATCCTTGCGAATGTGAGAAAGTCGGTTGACGCCAGCAACCGGGTGATTGGCGAGTATATGTGCCAGGGCAAAATGCCGTTGTCCGTACGGGAACGCTATGTGAAAATGAAAGAGCAGCCGGAGCATCCGGCCAATGTTGATGCATTGATCGAAAATTTTGACCGGGCTCTCTCTCATCCGGATGCGGTGGATTTGGAAAAGCTTAGAAAAATGATTGCGGAAGGATAGGTTTTATCGCATCCCCTGTTTTTCAGGGGATGTATTTTTATAATCTTTTTAGATTTAAGTTGTCTGCTTTTGGTTTACATAAAGCAATGCTGTATGGTATAATCTGGTTAAAAATCAGAAAATCGGGCTTTTGAAAAGGAGTGTGATTGAAAGGAGGCACAAGTTGAATCTAAAACTGAAAGAAAAAATCAGGGAGTCACTTTCTGCTGTTCTTCCTATTACCGGAATTGTTCTGATGATCAGTATTTTTCTGATTCCCATGGAGCTGGGCAGCGTAGTGATGTTCCTTACGGGGGCTGTCATGCTGATCGTCGGAATGGGCTTTTTCCAGCTTGGCGCGGAGATGGCCATGACGCCGATTGGAGAAGGCGTCGGCGTGCAGATTTCAAAAATGAAAAGGCTGCTTACCGTTTTATTGACCGGCTTTATCATGGGCGTCATCATTACCATATCTGAGCCGGATCTGCAGGTGCTGGCCAGCCAGGTACCCTCCGTCCCCAATATGGTGCTGATTCTGACGGTGGCGGTGGGCGTGGGACTGTTTCTTGCGTTGGCAATCCTTCGTATCCGTTATAAAATCAGCCTGTCCTTGCTGCTGATTCTGTGTTATGGGGCGTTGATCCTCATATCGCTGTTTGTGCCGAAGGAGTTTCTGGCCGTGGCCTTTGACTCGGGCGGCGTTACCACAGGTCCCATGACGGTTCCCTTCATCATGGCAGTGGGCGTGGGCCTGGCCTCTGTGAGAAGTGATAAGAATGCGGCGAACGACAGCTTCGGTCTGGTTGCGCTTTCCAGTGTGGGTCCGATTCTTGCGGTTCTGATTCTGGGCTGCTTTTTCAAGCCTACAGAGGCAGCCTTTACGCTTACGGACGTGGCAACCGTGGTTACCACCCAGGACGTGGCCCGGGTGTTTGCCGGAGGCCTGCCGGTATATGCCAGGGAGGTTCTGGTATCTCTGGTACCGATTGTGCTGGTGTTTCTGATTTTCCAGCTGCTGACCCGCCGTTATCAGAAGCGGCAGATCCGGAAGATTGCCGTTGGCTTCGCCTATACATATATTGGACTGGTTCTGTTTCTCTGCGGTGCCAATGTGGGCTTCGCGCCGGTGGGCGCTTATCTGGGCAAGGAGCTGGCAGGCTTGTCCTTCCACTGGATTCTGATCCCTATCGGCGCTCTGATTGGTTATTATATCGTAAAAGCAGAGCCGGCGATTCAGGTGCTGAACCATCAGGTAGAAGCTGTCACCGAGGGCGCGATTTCCGTGAAAATGATGAACCGCTGTATGTCCTTTGGCGTGGCCGCCAGCGTGGGACTGGCAATGCTCCGGGTGCTTACCGGAATTTCCATTGAGTGGTTTGTGATTCCCGGGTATCTCATTGCCCTGGCTCTGTCCCGGTTGGTTCCGGATATGTTTATCGGTATCGCCTTCGACTCCGGTGGAGTTGCCAGCGGTCCGATGACCTCTACCTTTCTTTTGCCGCTCAGTATCGGCGTCTGTGAAGCGCTGGGAGGAAACCTGATGACGGACGCGTTTGGCGTCGTCGCGCTGGTTGCCCTGACGCCGCTGATTGCCATACAGCTCATGGGAATGGTATATAAGTGGAAGATGGGAAAGAAGACGCAGACAGAGAAGGCTGCGATTGCCGACGATTGGGATGCGATTGTGGATCTTGAGGAGGGCGAGTAGATGGAAAATGAAAAAAAGATATCCTTTCAGTTATTGGTGGTGATTACCACGCCGAAGCTCGCGGAGCGGGCGTCGGAGCTGTTTCGAAAAGGGGCGCTGCCGCTGCAGTACCGCTTTCACGGCGAGGGTACGGCGTCCAGCGAGATCATGGATCTGCTGGGCCTGGGAAGCATTGATAAAAGCGTTCTGATTAGCATGGTACCCAAAAGCCTGTCTGAGGTTCTGCTGGATAAGCTGCGCTCGGAGCTGCAGCTTAGCAGGGCCAACAGCGGGATTGCGTTTACCATTCCCTTAAATGGAGTAAACAACCTGATTTTGCGGATCCTTGCCCGGAGTATGGGAAAGGAAGTGCTGAATATAGAAGGAAAGGAAGAAAACAGTATGGCTGAATCAAAATACGTTCTTGTGGCGGCAATCGTAAACAGAGGCTTCAGCGGCGACGTTATGGAAGCAGTCCGCGCGGCAGGCGCCAGGGGCGGCACCGTTATCCGCAGCCGGCGGATCGGAAATGAGGAGGTAACCAGCTTCTGGGGCTTGAGCGTCCAGGAGGAAAAAGAGATTGTCCTGATTCTTACAGAATCTTCCAATAAGGTACATCTTATGAAAGGGATCGGGGAAAGCTGCGGTATGCACAGCGAAGCCCAGGGAATCGTCATGTCCCTGCCTATCGATTCGGTTGCCGGTATCTAAAAAAGGGATTGCGCTTTTGGGTACTTTTTGCTAGAATAGAGTCGATAAAAGGGAGTAGCTTGCCGACAGAGTTCGGTTCACTTCTTCGTCAGGACAGTTATAACATATAACTCGGAAAGTGATGAAATAGCGAGACTTTTACTGTAGATGCAGTAGGAGTCTCTTTTTTTATCCATTTCTCCGGCTGCGGCAGAAACCAAAGAAAGAGAGGTACGAATGATGTTGTGGCAGGTTATGATTTTACTGGCAGGTTTTCTGTTCCTGGTGAAGGGAGCGGACTGGTTCGTGGAGGGAGCGGCGTGTATCGCGAAAAAGCTGGGAATTCCCCAGCTGGTGATTGGGCTTACGATTGTGGCCATGGGAACCAGTATGCCGGAGGCGGCGGTGAGCGTCACGGCGGCCATGCAGCAAAACGCAGGTATCACGGTGGGAAATGTGGTCGGCAGTAATATTTTAAATATTCTGATTATACTGGGAATCACGGCAGTAATTACCAATGTGGCGATCCAGCGTTCGACACTTCATTATGAGATTCCCTTCATGCTTGCGGTTACGGCGCTCCTGCTGGGATTCGGAATGACAGGCGGCCGGATTACCTTTGCGGAGGGCGTGATTTTCTGGCTCTTTTTTCTGGCATATCTGGGCTATCTTTTCGTGATGGCCAGAAAAGAGAATGCCGAGGAAGAGGGAACCGTGAAGGATTTTCCCGTATGGAAATGCCTGCTTCTGATGGTGCTTGGCGGAATTCTGGTTGTGAAGGGCAGTGATTTCGCGGTCAGCGGAGCCTCTGCCATTGCCCGTTACTTCGGAATGAGCGAGCGGTTTATCGGTCTTACCATTGTCGCCCTGGGAACCTCCCTTCCGGAGCTGGTGACGTCTGTGACGGCAGCGAGACGGGGAAATGCCGGAATCGCCATCGGAAATATCGTCGGTAGCAATATTTTTAATATTCTTTTTGTAATCGGAACGGCCGCTCTGATCTGTCCCGTGCCCTTTGAACGTAAATTCATCGCAGATACGGTAATCGCCATCGGGGCAGGCGTGGTGCTGTGGCTGGGAACATTCCGGAAC
>CAKRTY010000181.1 GCA_934402125.1 uncultured Anaerosacchariphilus sp.
GTCTTCCGCTCCGTCCGGCCTCCCGGTCTCCCACGTACCAGACACAGCTTACAATCTTTTTTCCTCCCAGGCCTCCGGCCTTCAGCCGTATCTTCTTTCCGCAGCTTATATCGTTCCCCATCATGTGGATCCTGGTCTCGCCTTTTGTATGTCCATGCAGGCGGACGCCGCCCCACACAGCCAGCAGGCAGACGGACATCAGAAGCACGGCGCCCCATCTGCAGACGGCTTTTCTTTTCTCCCCCATGTACTCTGTTATCCTTCCTCGTAAAATAACCTCTTACTCTACAGAATAACACAGATAGGCGGAAATTGCATTAACATAATTTTCTTCTTCGGTTCCCTCCGGGTTCTGAAGCCAGTTGCCCTCTGCATCCAGAAGCCGCGCCTGAAACAGGTTTTCTCCCTCCCGCAGGGCCTCTGCCGGTACAGAAAAACAAGCCTCGCCCTCCTGCAGGGCTTCTGTGGCCGTCCAAGTTCCGTTGACCTGCAGGGCGACTGCCGCCGCCTCGGTAAGTCCGGTCGCGGCAGCTGCTTTCACGCTTCCGTCCGGTTCTGTTTCTGCCGAAAGCTGTACCTGATCAGAGGTTACGCAAGATCCAATCGACTGCCGGAGTTCCTCCAGCGTTTCAAACTGCTTATCCAGCCAGCTTACCCGCTCCCGCATAAAGCGTTTCAGTTCCCGGACTCCTTCTTCGAAAAGCTGTCCCTCATAGGTGCCCAAGCTGCCGCCCCACCGGGCGTCATTGGCCTCGGCTGCGGGACGGATGCTCTCCACGTACTGATCCAGCTTTCCGCCGTCCCGGATTAACTCCTCCAGTTCCGTCTCCCGGATACTTCTGTATTTTTCCCTTGCCAGCATCAGAAAATACGGATCCCGCACCAGATACCGGTTCCACTGAACGGTCTGGCTGTAGGACTCGTTGGCAAAATAATCGCTGGTGGTCTGCCATATATCGGTCAGAAAGGTATCCTGGGTATACATGCTGTTTCCCCAGCCCCAGTCGTAGTCCCAGGCCGGGGACAGATACCAGAGCCCTTCGATATCCTTATAGAGGTAGACGCTGTTTTTCATGGCGTCCCAGTTGACCGTGAACTCGCATAAAAGGAAATTATTTACAAGAGAGTCCATGTCGATAATCTGGGAATAATGCTTTCCGTCCAGCAGCGGCTCCTGAAAATCCGCCTCTTCATACTGTACTCCCACCCGTGCAAACTGATCCCCGTAATCACACCAGCCCTCATCGGTGGTCCGGTAATGGGGCGAATCCTTATGATAAATAAAATCCGTTTCATGAAGGGCGTATTCCAGAGACTGTATGCCTGTCCGCACGTAGGTATACAGGGACTCGCAGGTCTTTCCCGACGCCGGGCTTACAAAGTGCAGCGGCTGCAGGTAAGCCGTCAGCATAGCGTTCCGCTCATCCCGCAGGTCCATTTCCAGCAGAACCCCTCCGGTCCGTTCCGGAAGCGCTTTCCATTCCGGGAAATCCGTCAATCCGATTTCCGTCGGAAAATCGGTTCCGTTTTCTTCATTCCAGGCTTCCAGGGATCCGGATTGGAATACTCCGGTATCCAGCCAGGACAGATCTGTCTCCAATTCGTTCTGAATCGCCTGGCTGAAGATGGCCTGATAGGGATATGCCTCTTCATTTTCCTCTGCCAGACGGGTAACGATAGCGTTGGCAAAGACCTCCGCCTGTTTCTCCCAGTTATAGACCGGCACCCGGTTCTCTGCCACACGGATCTGCTCGCAGAGCTGATACACGCCGCAGTATTCCCCGTTGTAAATCAGGGTCACCTGACGGGAATCCATATAGCATTCTGCCCCCAGATCCCGGGAAAGCTCATAGGCCAGCTGATTCCGGAGGAGCGTCGCGTCAATGGCATTGGCCAGCAGCACCCAGTGTCTGCTTTTTCCCATGCCCAGAAGCCCGGCCTTTTCCTCCAGCTTCAGCTTAAAGGGACGCTTGGAAAGCTCTGCCGTACTATTGCCTCGCAGATGAATCCGGGCTCCGCCCCGGTACAATTCTTTGACACTGTAATTTTCTGCCTCCAGACGCATGAAAACCGTACTTTCCTCTTCCTTTGTCACTGCGTCATAAGCTGTATCACTGTCCAGGTAAAGCACCGGCAGAACGCTGAAATAGCGGGACGCTTCATAGCTTTCCCCGCTTTTCAGAAGAACCCGGACCCGGATCATCTGCTCCTGATCCGCTTCCGTGGGCGTATAATTACAAATATGTTCAGCGCTGATTCTTTCTTCCTCTCCCACGTACCAGCTGCAGCGCGCCACCTCCCATGTCCGGATCAGGGTCTGATCCCACTGAATGGTCTGTCCTGCTGCAATATAGGGGGCTGTGATGGCAATACTCCTGTCATTTTCCCGGCTGTATAAGTTCCAGAATATCAGCATCAGGATACCGGTCACTGCCAGCAGCGCTGCGTAACGGAGCATACGAAAGGGCGAGCGCAGCCATTTTCCGGTCCGAATCTCCATAGTAACCTCCGACCCTTTCCTTTATCTGGTCAGATTTTTGATGATATCAAAGCAGTCAAAGGTGGCAAAATAATCCTTCGGCGTCTCCGCGCGGCGGATAAGCTTCGCCGTACCGTCTTCCTTTAAAAGAAGCTCGGCGGATTTCAGTTTACCGTTGTAATTATAACCCATGGCAAAGCCGTGGGCTCCCGTATCGTGAATCACCAGCAGATCGCCCTTGTCTACCTTCGGCAGCGGACGGTCGATGGCAAATTTATCATTATTTTCACACAGGGATCCGGTCACATCATAAATGTGGTCACAGGGCTCCTGTTCCTTTCCCATAACGGTAATGTGATGATAAGCGCCGTACATAGCCGGACGCATCAGATTTACCGCGCAGGCGTCTACGCCGATATACTCCTTATAAGTATGCTTCTCATGAATCGCCTTGGTTACCAGGCAACCGTAGGGGCCCATCATAAAGCGGCCAAGCTCCGTATAGATCGCCACATCGCCCATGCCGGCCGGAACCATTACCTCCTCGTATACTTTGCGGACGCCCTCTCCGATAACCCGGATATCATTGGGCTCCTGATCCGGACGGTACGGAATTCCGATACCACCGGACAGATTGATGAACCGGATATCCGCGCCGGTCTCCTTCTTCAGCCGCACAGCCAGCTCGAAAAGCACCTTCGCCAGCATCGGATAATATTCATTGGTTACGGTGTTGCTTGCCAGGAAAGCATGAATACCGAAATGCTTTGCGCCCTTCTGCTGCAGCACGCGATAGGCATCAAAAAGCTGTTCCTCGGTCATACCGTATTTCGCGTCGCCCGGATTGTCCATGATATCGTTGCTGATCTGGAAGATTCCGCCCGGGTTGAAACGACAGCTGATGGTTTCCGGAATGTAACCGATGGTCTTCTCCAGAAAATCGATATGGGTATAATCGTCCAGATTGATGATTGCGCCGATTTTTGCCGCATATTCAAATTCCTCCGCCGGTGTGTCGTTGGAGGAAAACATGATATTCTCTCCCTTTACGCCGAGCTCGTTGGCTAACATCAGCTCTGTCATCGAGGAGCAGTCACAGCCGCAGCCATACTCCCGGAGAATATTGATCAGGAACGGATTCGGCGTAGCCTTTACCGCAAAATACTCCTTGTATCCTTTGTTCCAGGAAAATGCTTCCTTCAGTGCCTTTGCGTTTTCGCGAATTCCCTTTTCGTCATAGAGGTGAAAGGGAGTCGGATAGGTTTTGGTGATCTCCTGTAATTGTTCCAGTGTTACAAACGGTTCTTTTTTCATTGGTGACGCTCCTTTTATCTTGCTTTTATTGTGAAATCTGTATGGTTTTCCATGTTATTCTTGACTATTATAACCTTATTCCGTATCATTTGTATATCAAATAATATTGATTGTTATGATTCGTTTTTTTCGATTATAGGAGGTATTATGGACACCCAGAATCTCAAAACCTTTCTGACCCTGGCCGGTGTGAAGAATTTTACCCGAACTGCGGAGCTTCTCTACATCGCCCAGTCTACGGTGACAAACCGGATTGCGGAGCTGGAGCGGGAAGTAGGAAAACCGCTTTTTATCCGGAATAAGAAAAATATTTCCCTGACCCGGGAGGGCCTGATTTTCCAGGACTACGCAAGACGTATCCTGGATCTGGAGGAGCGCTCTATTCTAGAGCTGAACTCCCCTGCCTTTTCCCGGACGGCGCTCCGTATCGGCACCACCAATACCATTTATGAATGCTATCTGGCTCCGGCCCTGCTCCGGCTTCTCAGCGAGGATAACGG
>CAKRTY010000182.1 GCA_934402125.1 uncultured Anaerosacchariphilus sp.
GTTTTTCTTTAACGGGCCCATGGAAGCCTCGGGAATGGAATTACGGTAATCCCGGGAGGCGGCAAAAAAGTCATGAATCTTTCCGGCTTCTTTTCCAATGAGCTCTGCCCGGAGGCGGGAAAGCTGCTGCTGATAATGATCCAGCGCCCGGAGGATATTCTCCGCGTTGGTCATACAGATCTGCTCCCACATATCGGGAGAGGAGGAGGCGATTCGTGTAATATCCTTGAAACCGCCGGCGGCGATACGCTTCATCAGCTCCTCGGGGCCGTCCAGATCCTTTACCAGCTCCACCAGGGAGGAGGCGATGAGATGGGGCAGATGGCTGACGCAGGCTGTGATAAAGTCATGCTGCCGGTAATCGAGAACCAGCGGAAGGGCTTTCAGGGAGGAGACAAGCTCCACAAAGTCCGTTATGGTATCAGAGGGAACGCCCTCGCCCGGCGTGATAATATAGTAGGCGTTTTCAATCAGATGGGCCTTGGAATTTTCATAGCCGGTTTTCTCCGAACCCGCCATGGGGTGGCCGCCGATAAACTGATCGGTCAATCCAAGGGCCGCTACCTTTTCATGAATATCCGTCTTGGTGCTGCCCACGTCTGTCAGAAGACAGGTCTTGGGCAGGATCGGTTTCAGCTGCTCCAGATACCGGGCGTTGGTAGATACCGGAGCGCAGAGAAAGATGAGATCGCAGGCGGTAAAATCCGCGCCCACTTCGGTACAGGCGGTATCGATAATTCCTTCCTCCACGGCCAGCTTCAGGGTGTCCTGGCTTCTCATATAGGCCATCATCCGGACCTCCGGGTGATAAGCGCGGATGGCTTTCGCGATGGAACCCCCGATGAGCCCAAGACCGATAAAGCCGATGGTTTTACTTTTCATGATGAAACTCCTTTGTGTGCAATGAAATCTCTAAGGTCTAAGTTTAAGGTCTTTTCCCGGAAATGTCAACACTATCTAACTTTAAAGCGGAAAAGTAAATGAGCGGCATTTGCAAAGTGCTGTATAAAAATTCGCAAAAATAGAAATTACTTGTAAAAAATATATAAAAACACTTGCATTATTGTCAGAATCTTAGTAAAATATATCCATGGTGTTCCGATGCCTTTCATTTACAAAATGAGAAATTTGACAGATGAAATATCCGGAACTATAAAATTATTGTAATCGGAGGAAGAGGCATGAATATTTACACAACTGACAAAATTCGTAACGTAGTTCTTCTTGGTCACGGCGGCTGTGGCAAGACCAGTCTGGTGGAAGCTATGGCATATGTGTCTGGTCTGACTACCCGTATCGGCAAGGTAACTGACGGTAATACCATCAGTGATTATGATAAGGAAGAGATTAAGAGAAAGTTCTCAATTACCACATCTGTGGTTCCTCTGATCTGGCAGGATTGTAAGATTAATCTCCTGGACACTCCGGGATATTTTGATTTCGTAGGCGAGGCAGAAGAGGCTGTAGCAGCTGCAGACGCGGCGATTATCGTCGTTTCCGGTAAGGCCGGCGTGGAAGTGGGAACCCAGAAGGCATGGGAGCTCTGTGAAAAGTATAAGCTGCCCAGAATGTTCTTTGTATCTGAGATGGATGTGGATAATGCTTCCTTCCGTCAGGTGGTACAGGACCTGACCGATCTGTACGGCAAAAAGATTGCGCCCTTCTATCAGCCTATCCGTGAAAATGAGAAGTTCGTGGGCTACATCAATGTCTGCAAGATGAAGGGCCGCCGCTTTACCGGTATCGGCACCCGCGAAGAGTGTGAGATTCCCGAATACTCCAAGGATAACCTGGCTATCTGCCGTGAGGCGCTTCTGGATGCAGTGGCAGAGACCTCGGACGAATTTATGGAGCGTTATTTCAACGGCGAGGAGTTTACCTTCAGTGAGATCCGCGCAGCTATGAAGTTTAATGTATGCGACGGCACCGTAATTCCGGTATCCATGGGATCCAGCACGGAGCTCCGCAACATCCACAACCTGATGAATGATATCGTAGAGCTGTTCCCCAGCCCGGATAAGAAGGCCTGCAACGGTATTAATACTAAGACCAACGAGATTTTTGAGGCGAATTACGATTTCTCCAAGGCGAAATCCGCGTATGTATTCAAGACCATTGTGGATCCCTTTATCGGAAAGTATTCTCTGATTAAGGTGACCTCCGGTGTTATCAAGTCCGACGATACGCTGTACAACCAGGATAAGGACGCGGAGGAGAAGCTGAATAAGCTGTATATTATGCAGGGAAATAAGCCCATCGAGATTACCGAGCTCCATGCAGGCGATATCGGAGCCATCGGCAAGCTGGCCAATACCCGGACCGGCGATACCCTGTCTACCAAGGCTACGCCGATTATGTTCGGAAAAACAGAGATTTCCAAGCCCTACACTTATATGAGATATAAGGCAAAGAATAAAGGCGATGAGGATAAGATTTCCCAGGCTCTGTCCAAGATGATGGAAGAGGATCTGACTTTAAAGAGCGTCAATGATTCGGAAAACCGCCAGACTCTGCTCTATGGTATGGGCGATCAGCATCTGGATGTAGTTGTGAGCAAGCTGGAGGAGAAGTTCAAGGTATCGGTAGAGCTTTCCAAGCCGAAGGTTGCTTTCCGGGAGACCATTAAGAAGAAAGCAGACGTGGATTCCAAGTATAAGAAGCAGTCCGGTGGACATGGCCAGTACGGTCACGGAAAGATGACCTTCGAGCCCTCCGGTGATCTGGAGACGCCTTATGTATTCGAGCAGGTAGTTGTAGGCGGCGCAGTTCCGAAGAACTATTTCCCGGCAGTGGAAAAGGGTATTCAGGAATCCGTAGCGAAGGGACCTCTGGCCGGATATCCGGTAGTGGGCGTGAAGGCGGTTCTCTATGACGGATCCTACCATCCGGTAGATTCCTCTGAGATGGCGTTCAAGACCGCTGCAAGCCAGGCCTTCAAGAAGGGCTTTATGGATGCGGGTCCGGTTCTTCTGGAGCCGATTGTAACGATGACCGTAACCGTTCCGGATAAGTATACCGGCGATGTTATGGGAGATCTGAACAAGAGACGTGGCCGTGTGCTGGGTATGAATCCGGTAGCCGGCGGCAAGCAGGAGGTAGTGGCAGATGTTCCGATGACGGAGATCTTCGGTTATTCTACAGACCTTCGCTCCATGACCGGCGGAAGCGGCGAATTTGCTTATGAATTCGCGCGTTACGAGCAGGCTCCGTCTGATGTACAGGCGAAAGAAGTGGAAGCAAGAGCGAGTGAGAGCGCGGAATAAACAGGGCTTTATGAGATAAGGGGAGATAAAAGAGAAGGATGCCCGGCGGTGTAAACCGGGCGTCCTTTTGCGTTTAAAAGTTCTTGTAAAATAAATCTTCGGAGGGTAAAATAGAAAAAGAATTCATTTTTCAGAGGAGTTATGTTATGAAACGGTTATGGAGTTATATGAAGCATTATAAAAAGGAGAGTATCTTAGGTCCTCTCTTTAAGCTTCTGGAAGCCAGTTTTGAGCTTCTGGTGCCGCTGGTGGTGGCGAATATCATCGATACGGGTATCGCCAGCCGGGACGGCGGCTATGTGCTGAAAATGGGCGGCGTCCTGATTCTGCTGGGCTTCGTGGGACTGGCCAGTTCCATTACGGCCCAGTATTTCGCGGCGAAGGCGGCGGTGGGAACCAGCACGGCCATGCGGAAGGCTTTGTTTGAGCATCTGAACAGCTTCTCCTATAAGGAGCTGGACACTATTGGAACCTCCACGCTGATTACCCGGATTACCAGTGATATCAATCAGGTACAGACCGGTGTAAATCTGGTGCTGCGTTTATTCCTGCGCTCTCCCTTTATCGTATTTGGCGCCATGATCATGGCCTTTACCATTGACGTAAGGTGCGCGACGATCTTTGCCGCAGTGATTCCGGTTCTTTTTGTGGTGGTTTTTGCTATCATGGGCGTTACGATTCCCTGGTACCGGAGAGTGCAAAATGAGCTGGACCGGGTGCTTCTGCATGTGCGTGAAAATCTGTCCGGTGTCCGTGTGGTACGGGCATTCAACCGGCAGCAGGATGAGAGAAAGACCTTTCATCGGGACAGCAATACCCTTATGAACACCCAGCTTTTCGTGGGCCGGATTTCCGGACTCTTAAATCCCCTGACCTACGCGATTATCAACGCGGCGGTGATTCTGCTGGTATGGACCGGCGGCCGCCAGGTGAATGCGGGCATCTTAAGCCAGGGCCAGGTGGTGGCGCTGGTCAACTATATGTCGCAGATTCTCGTCGAGCTGGTGAAGCTGGCGAACCTCGTTG
>CAKRTY010000183.1 GCA_934402125.1 uncultured Anaerosacchariphilus sp.
CCGGACTTCTGGTGGATTTCGCAAAGGAATGCGAGGCCCATATCATCGTAAGAGGCCTGCGGGCAATTACGGATTTTGACTATGAGCTGCAGATGGCCCAGACCAACCGGATTATGAGTCCGGATCTGGATACCCTGTTCCTTACGACCAGTCTGGAATATGCTTATCTAAGTTCCACCACGGTCAAAGAGGTGGCATCCTTCGGCGGTGATATTTCCGCCTTTGTCCCGCCCTATGTGGAAGGGAAAATCCGGGAGCGCATGAAGGAGCGTTACGGAATCTAAATCGGAAATGGAGAGGAGAACGGTTTTATGAGCAGCAAGATCGAACAGATCATCGAGGAAATCGAGGAGTATATTGACGGCTGCAAGCCGCAGACATTATCAAAGACCAACATCATTGTAAATAAAGAGGAGATAGAAGAGCTTCTCAGAGAGCTTCGTATGAAGACGCCGGAGGAGATCAAGCGTTATCAGAAGGTTCTGGCAAACAGGGATGCTATTCTGGCAGACGCTCAGTCAAAGGCAGACGCCATTATCAAGGAGGCCAATATACATACGACCGAATTGATCAATGAGCATGAGATCATGCAGCAGGCCTATGTGCAGGCCAATGAGATTATGGCGGCTGCAGAGGCAGAGGCTCAGAAGCGTCTGGACGCCGCTACCATCGAGGCAAACAACTTCCGGATGCAGGCCATGCGTTACACGGACGATATGCTGGGCAATCTGCAGAATCTGATTCGTCAGACCATGGAGGGACATGCAGCCCGCTACGAGTCCATGATGAATTCCCTGAATAACTTTAACGAGATTCTGGCAAGCAACCGGGCAGAATTAGGTCCGGCTATCACAGAGCAGCCTTCCGAAGAAATGACGGAAGACAACCAGTAAGCAGCAGATAAATAAGAGCGAGACAGAGGGTAGTCGCTGCAGTCACGGTTTTTGCTTTCAGGTAAGAACCGAGAGACAAATCCGTTCCCTGCAGCATACTTTCTGTCTGGGCAGCTCCGGACAGACCGCCAAAGGACAGATAGAAAAGAGTCAGAGCCCAGGCGGTTTGCGGAGTTATCTCCGGCAGAGCGGCTGTGACGGCAATGCCGTTTGTCATTTCCAGCATTCCTGCCCCGATGCAGGACAAAAGCGGACAGAAATCGAACAGGAACAGCAGGAGCTTTGCCAGCATGGAAAACAGGATAAGATAGCCCCCGAGCTTCAGGATATTTTCCAGTCCGTCCATGATACAGGCATCCACGATTTTGAAGCTGATTTGAGATCCGGATGTCTTTTTTTCTGTGGAGAGGGAAGAAAAACAGCGTCCCCGTCTGGTCAGCAGGGCATAGAAAAGTGGGATTCCATATACCAGTGCCAGAGAAACCGGGATTTGTTCCGGAAGTCCAAGGATCTCCGTCAGACAATAGCCGGTCAGAAACGCGGGACTGGCGTTGTTGGTAAAGGTAAGAAGGTAAGCTCCTTCTTCCGGCGAAATCCGCCGTTCCCGGACCAGATCTGCCGAAATCCGGGCGCCTGCGGGATAACCGCACAGAAAGCCTGCCAGAAGGCAGAAGGAGCCATTGGGAGAAAGTCCGAAGAGTCTCCCGGTAAAAGGCTCGATCAGACGGGTGACGAAAGCGACGCCGTCCAGGACAATCAGAAGCCGGGACAGAATAAAAAACGGCAGCAGTACCGGAATCAGGGCATGAAACCAGAGCAGCAGTCCTTCCGAGGCTGCAGCAGCGGCCCGGGCGGGCGACAGGAGCATAAAAACAAAGAGAATCAGACAGAGTATGAGATAACTATATTTTTTCTTCATGAAATTATATATGAAAATAAGGAGGAGTATTATGCGAGTATTAGAAGGTTTAGAGCCTAAGAAGGTATTTGAATTTTTTGAAGATTTAACACAGGTTCCCCGGGGATCCGGTAATGAGGCGGGAGCCGCAAAATATTGTATGGAATTTGCCAGAAAGCGTGGACTTGCCGCTTCCTGTGACGAATTCAATAACGTGGTTATCACAAAAGAAGCATCCGCAGGCTACGAGGATGCGCCGACCGTTATTATCCAGGGACATCTGGACATGGTATGCGAAAAAGAGGCAGACTGCCCCATTGATTTTAAAAAGGATCCGCTGGATGTGGCCGTAGACGGTGATTTTGTCTATGCAAAGGGAACGACGCTGGGCGGCGATGACGGAATTGCCGTAGCGGTAGCCCTGGCTATCCTGGATGACGACACCCTGTCCCATCCCCGTCTGGAATGCCTGTTTACCACCGGCGAGGAGGTGGGTCTTCTGGGAGCAAAGGATTTTGACGCTTCCCATATGAAGGGCCGCAGACTGATTAATATCGATTCCGAGGAGGAAGGTATCTTTACGGTAAGCTGTGCCGGCGGCATGGTGGGTATCCTGCACATTCCGGCCGTATACCAGGAGACAGAAGGCGTCCGTTATACGGTAACGGTAGACGGTCTGCAGGGCGGTCACTCCGGAGCTGAGATTCATAAGGAGCATGGTAACTCCAATATCCTTATGGGCAGAGCCCTGTGCTGGCTGGACGAGACCGTCAATTTCCGCATTGCAGAGCTGGGTGGCGGACTGATGGACAATGCGATTCCCCGCAGCACCCGGGCAGTTCTCTATGTACCGGAGGAGGAGACGGCAGCCTTCGAGGAGCGTCTGACAGCGCTTGACGCCATCTACAAGACTGAATACGCATCCAGCGATGCCGGTGTGACCGTAAGCTTTGCCTCAGAAGGAAAGGGCAAGGGTCAGGCCCTGACGCCCAAGTGTGCTTCTATCCTGATGTATGTGCTTCATATGGCGCCCAATGGTGTAATCAAGAACAGCATGGATATTCCGGGACTGGTACAGACCTCCCTGAATCTGGGCGTCCTTAGGATGGACGAGCAGGAAGCAACCGCAGTCTTCAGTATCCGCAGCTCCATAGAGTCTGAAAAGCTGGAGCTGAGCAGCCGGCTGCGTCACTGTGTAGAATTCCTGGGCGGAACCTATGAAGAAAAGGGAGACTATCCGGGCTGGGAATACCGTCACGAGTCAGACCTGCGCGATACCATGGTTTCTGTATACAAGAAGATGTATCAGGAAGATCCGAAGGTCATGGCTATCCATGCCGGTCTGGAGTGCGGACTTTTCAGCGGCAAGATGGAAGGACTGGACTGCGTTTCCATCGGACCGAACCTGTATGATATTCATACGCCGAAGGAGCGTCTGAGCATTTCTTCCACAAAACGTATCTACGAATTTGTCGTAGAGGTTCTAAAAGAGCTTCGTTAAGCATATACTATGATGCCTGGGGCAAAACAAAAGGTGGAGAGTGATTCGGCAGAATGCGTAAGGTCTCAATGACAGGCGCGCTTTTACTGTTGGCGGGACTGGGTCTGTTTATCCTGGGGCTGGAAGCGCAGCTTCGGGATAAGGCCCTGTCCGGCCGGACAGTGTCCATGCAGGCAGAAGAAACAGCCCGAAGATACTATGGACTGTACGAAAACATCTGGAAGGATCTGGAATATTTTCCGATTCCCCAGGACAAGAACAGAGAGCCTGTCATCACCTATGAAAATACCTGGCTTTTTGAGCGTACCTACGGCGGAAGCTATGGCCATGAGGGGACGGATCTGATGCCGCCGGAAAACAAAAGCGGCGTCTATCCGGTGGTCAGTATCAGCGATGGAACCGTAGAACAGCTTGGCTGGCTGGAAAAGGGCGGCTGGCGGATCGGTATCCGGAGCATTCACGACGTCTATTTTTATTATGCCCATCTTTCCTCCTATGCAGAGGAGTTTCAAAAAGGAGATCCCGTACAGGCGGGACAGCTCCTTGGCTATATGGGCGATACGGGGTATGGAAAGCAGGAGGGTACCAGGGGACAGTTTCCGGTGCATCTGCATCTTGGGATTTATCTTCGTAGCGAAGAGTTCCCGGAGCTGGCAGTCAATCCCTACTGGTTCCTGCGCTATCTGGAATCACATCGCAAAGTGGTGGCAGGAGCGGCACCCGGGTAAGAAGGAGAGGTTTTATGGAGATACAATTGTGGCGGGAAATATTAAATCCCTATGAACTGGCCGTCAAGGAAGTGATGACCAAGTTCAACCATCTGATCAAGGAGCATCGGGATCGGGGGCTTTACTGTCCCATCGAACAGGTGGACGGCCGTGTAAAGACCATTTCCAGTATTCTGGACGAATGCCAGAAGAAAAAAATCGATCTGGAGGATATCGAGGAAAAGATCTATGATCTGGCCGGTATCCGCATCATCTG
>CAKRTY010000184.1 GCA_934402125.1 uncultured Anaerosacchariphilus sp.
GCCCAGAACCGGAATCGAACCAGTGACACGAGGATTTTCAGTCCTCTGCTCTACCAACTGAGCTATCTGGGCAAATTGCTTTCACATAATTTTCATGTGTCACAACAGTGATATTTTACATGATGGAATTATGTTTGTCAAGCAATTTTTTTACTTTAAATGGTATTTTTAGAGCGGTTTGTTATATTCGCTGTCCCGCGGCACCTTATCAATAAATTCGAATGGATGCTTCTCTCCCTCGAAGATCAGCCTGCCCTTCCGGTAGGCCAGCGGAGTACTCATGGGGACTTTTTCCCAGGCCGGGTCATCTGTCAGGGGCTTGGTGGCTACTACCAGAGTCTCGCCTGTCTGCAGGCGGAACAGGGTCTCGTAGAAATTCGTGTGAGCGTAGAACAGGTCACCGTCATAGATCAGGAGGTTGACCTTATTCTCCGGGGTGACGTCGCGGATTACCTGATTTACGGTGTCGAAGCGCTCTTTGTCGGTCAGCTCGCCGCCCTTTTTCGCGATGGCCGCGTCCACCTGGTCAATCAGGTAGTACAGGATCCGCTCACTGTCGGTGCCGCCGTGCTGCTTTTCCATATAGGCGTCCAGCAGGGCACTCTCGAAAATGGTACCGTTGTGAATCAGCGTCCACAGCCGTCCGGAGGCGTCCCGTCTCTTGAAGGGATGGCAGTTCTTATACTCCAGTCCGCCCTTGGAGGCCTTGCGGATATGGGCCAGAACCACGTCCTCGACGATCTCATCGCTAAGACGATGCTTCAGATAGACGCTTTCCGCAGAGGAAATGGGTTCCTTCTCAATGGACGCGGAATTGCCGTCAAAGAGGGCCAGTCCCCAACCGTCCGGATTGGTCTCTCCGTGGCTGAAGAAGGTTCCCAGAAGCTCGTTACATTTTACTTTTTCGGCACTGTTCAGGCCAAATAATTCACACATGTGTAGTTCCTCTCTTCCCTTTTTCTGTCCGTAACCGAAGCCTTAATGGGCTTTCACTGAATTCAGGAAATCCTGAGCCCGCCTGGTCTGCGGATGCTCAAAGAAGTCCTCCGGTGCGCCCTCCTCGATGATGCTGCCGCCGTCCATGAAGATGACCCGGTCGGCCACCTTTCTCGCGAAATTCATCTCATGGGTAACGATCACCATGGTCATGCCTTCCTTCGCAAGCTCTGTCATGACATCCAGTACCTCGCCGATCATCTCCGGATCCAGGGCGCTGGTGGGCTCGTCAAAAAGAATCGCCTTGGGATGCATAGCCAGGGCGCGGGCAATGGCCACACGCTGCTGCTGGCCGCCGGAAAGCTGAGCCGGTACTTTTGCAGCCTGATTGTCTACGCCGACCCGTTTCAGAAGCTCCATGGCTTCCTCCCGGGCCTCTTTCTTCGGCTTATGCAGTACATCTATCGGCGCGATGGTCACATTGTCCAGAATGGTCTTGTGGGCAAACAGGTTGAAGGACTGGAATACCATGCCGATCTGGGAGCGAAGCTCGGCCAGCTTACGTCCTTCCTCCGGCACCTTCGTTCCATCGATGCGGATTTCCCCGGAGTCAATGGTCTCCAGGCGGTTGATGGTCCGGCACAGGGTCGATTTACCGGAACCGGAGGGTCCGATCACGACGACCACCTCGCCCTTTTTCACAGAAAGATTGATGTCTTTTAAGACATGCAGCTCTCCAAAATGTTTATCTATATGCTGCAGCTCGATAACCGGCACTTCATTCGCTGTAGTTCTGTTTTCTTCCATAGTTTATTTTCTCCTTCCGGCCACGGCCACAGAGATCTTATTTAATATATAATTGATCAAAATGTAGATAATTGCAACCACCAGATAGACCGAAAGCAACGCGTCGTAATTGCTGATCAGCACCTTTGCGTTCTGCATCAGGTCCGCGTAGTTTACCACATAAGCGAAAGTGGTATCTTTCAGCACGATGACCACCTCGGAAATCAGGGCCGGAACCACATAACGCAGGGCCTGGGGAAATACGATTTTGAAAAATACGCTGTTTTTCCGCAGCCCCAGGGATACTGCCGCCTCGGTCTGTCCCTTCGGCACCGCATTGACACCGGAACGAAGCACTTCGGCCACCACGCCTGCCGCGGAGATGGCTACCGGCGTGGCAATCTTCCAGAGAGGCGGAAGCTTAATGCCAAACTGGGGCACCACCAGGAAAAAGAAATAGATAAACAGCAGAGTCGGCACGCCGCGGCTGAACTCGATGAGCGCGGTACAGAGCCATTCCAAGGGCTTGACGCCGCTGATTCTGCCAAGCATCAGAAGGAGGCCTGCGAAAAATGTAATCACGCCTGCCGTCAGTGCAGCCGTCAGAGTGCCCGCAAGACCATTTCCAATAAACCGCCAGGTGGTATACCGGGTGAAAAAGGACCAGTACCGGGCTTCCAGCTGTCCGTTGATGGCGAACTGATGAATGACGCTGTAGATCAGCGCCGCCAGAAGCAGTAGTACCACCACGGTGCCCACCGCGATTCCTCTGCGTGTCTTCGGGCCCGGCGCCTCATAGAGCGCGTCCCGTATGGATGTCTGTCCGTTGTTCATCGCAAAATCCTCACTTTCCTGTCAATCAGGTTGCCGATCTGTCCGATCACCACGGCCGTCGCGCAGTACAGCACCGCAGAAATCAGGAAAGCCGTCACGCCGCCTACGGCTCTGGTATTGATATGGGACACCAGACCGGTCAGATCCGTGGGGTTCATGGGCACCTGGGAAGCCAGCGCCGTTGTCAGCATGGTCGCCACCAGAAGATTGGTCATGGGAAGCACGCTGGAACGAAGAGCCTGGGGAATGACTACATTTTTCAGAATCTTGCCAAAGGACATGCCGAGGGCCCGCGCCGCCTCGATCTGTCCGATACTCACCGTATTCATGCCGGCCATCAGATACTCGGAGCAGAACGCCGCCGGAAGCAGGGATGTGGCCGTCAGCACACAGGCGTAATAAGAAAGCACCACATTCAGATAGGGCAGCGCGTAGACCAGCATAATAAGCAAAGTCGCACCCGGGATGTTCCGGAAGATCTGCACATAGAAGTCTCCGACCCACCGCAGCGGCTTCACGGGACATACCCGCATGATGGTAATGAGAATGCCTATCAGAAATGCGATCACAAAGGACACTGCCGTCAGCTTCCAGGTGACGAACAGTGCCTGTATGTATTTATCTCCGTATTGGGAAAGAAGTTCCTGAATACCCATATGGATTCCTCCTGTGGAAAAAGACCTTCAGAACTACTGAAGGTCCTTCTCCCTGTCTTTATTTTAGGCTTTGGTTCGATTACTCGATTACCGGAGCCTCCGGTACAGTTTCGATGCCGGTACGGTCGCCCAGACTAATCTTCCACAGCTCTGCCCAGGTTCCATTGTCCTCGATCTTCTTCAGGAAGTCGTTGACAAATGTTACGCCGTCGGAATCCAGCGGAAGTCCGATACCGTAGTTGTCCTCCGGTCCGAAGGTATCGCCTGCGATTTCATAAACGCCCGGGTTCTTTACGATGGCGTTCAGAAGCAGTGTGTAGTCAGTTACATATGCGTCTACACGGCCCTGCTCCAGAGCGGTACGTGCTTCCTGGTCGTTTGCGAACTCCTGAACGGTAGCTTCCGGCGCGTACTCAGCCAGGATGTCCGGGCCTGTGGAACCGGACTGTGTCGCTACAATCTTGCCAGCCAGGTCGTCTACGCCAGTGATATCAGTATTGCCTGCCTTTACCAGGACTGCCTGCTTGGATGTGTAGTAAGGTCCGGCGAAAGAAATGACTTCCTTACGTGCGTCTGTGATGGAGTAGGTAGCAAATACAGCGTCTACCTGATCGCTTGTCAGAACGGATTCACGGGTGCTGGAATCTACCTGTGTCAGCTCATATTTGCTCTCATCGCCCAGGATGTAGCGTGCCAGTAACTGATACAGTCCTGCGTCAAAGCCGCGGATGCCGTTGTCTGTCTCATCCAGCTGGCTGAACAGGAAAGAGGTTCTGGTTCCGCCTACACGGAGTACGCCAGCTTCCTTTACTGCGGTAGCCCACTCGCTTGCCGCGATGTCAGCGTCGTCTGCTATGATACCCTCTGCAAGCAGCGCGTCAAACGCGTCCTTGTCGATCTCTGCAGCCACCGGCTCTGCTGCGTCTTCCGTGGTCTCCTCTGCAGCTGCCTCAGTCTCCTGTGTGGTCTCTGCTGCCGGAGTCTCGTCTGCCTTGCTTCCGCATGCTGCTAGGCTTCCTGCCAGTGCGATGGTCAGCAGTAATG
>CAKRTY010000185.1 GCA_934402125.1 uncultured Anaerosacchariphilus sp.
CAGGGAATCACCCTGACCTCTGTGCCGTCGTCTGTAATGGTCAGTTCTGCCATCATGGTTTCGTAAGTCCGGTTCGCAAAAATAAAATTGCCCAGGCTATAAAAAATCGGTTTCCCCTGATAATACTCGATCCCCTGCAGCACATGGGGGTGCGCGCCAATCACAGCGTCTGCCCCGGCGTCGATATACTGACGGGCCAGCGACTTCTGATACTCCTCCGGCTCTGTGTTCCGCTCGATTCCCCAATGGACATAGACCACCACATAGTCGCACTGCTGCTTCGCAGCCTGAATCTCCTCCAGAAGCTTCGTGGGATCGTAGGTGGTAAAGAGACCGGAATTGCTCCGGGACGCCGTCCAGGAATGCTCCGGAATCACACGGGTGGCTCCCAGAAAGCCAATAACCCGTCCGCCTGCCTCCACAGTTTTCAGAGCCTTTGCCTCCTCCAGGTTCTGCCCTGCTCCCACATGGAGAATTCCTGCCCCATCCAGGGCTTCGAGGGTCTCCTTAAGCGGGCCCCGTCCGAAATCCAGCATATGGTTATTGGCCAGTGTTACCACGTCCACGCCCAGCTCCGGCAGCAGGGACACATACTTCGGATCCACCCGGAAGGTATACTCCTTATCCTCCGCCGCCTCGCCCGTGGTACCAAAAGGAAATTCCTGATTCAGCATAAAGATATCCGCGCTGCGGGTGACGGATAGAAGCTCTGAGGTAGCTACGGCTGAAATCCCGTTTTTATCATATTTTTCCTGTAATATATCGGTCAGGAACAGGTCGCCTGCAAAAAGAAGCGTGACATTCTCTTTGGACTCGGCTATATCCTGGGGAGCGTTCGGGGCTTCTTCCTCTGAAAAAGCATCCGAATTTTCGGCGTCCGGATTTTCCCCGGCGTCGTCTTTCGCTGCGGGCTGCACCACTTGAACCGTCGGAACCTCCACGGAAAGTTTGCCCTCTTCTTTCGCATCCGCCAGGGTTTCTTCACTTTTTTCGGGCACAGAAAAGCCTTCCGCCGCCCACAGCGCGCCTCCTACCAGAAGCGCTGTAAAAACCGCCAGAATGCAGACTGTACTATATTTTAACAGTTCACTGAAAAAAGAGCCTTTTCGTCCCGCCATCATTTCCGTCCCTTCGCTGACGCCGTTTCTTTTTCTATCTGATGTCTATTTTACCTGTTTCCAATGAAAAAGGCAACAGCCCTCCGGGAGGAAGGGCTGCTGCCAATTCTTAATCTTTTATGATTCTTTCTGTTTCAGCGGAGTACTGTATCCAATATAGTGATTCTGATACAGAATCTGGAAAAACCTTGTAAGACGCGGAAGAAGCGGTTCCGCCTTTTCCCCATAGCGTTCTTTTACCAGAAAGCTGATATCATAGATGGTCCGCTGTCCATCCATCTGCTGCCATACAAAGCTGCCGTACTCGTCCAGGCTGATATAGCTTACCTTGGGCCGCTTGAAAAACTTCTGTGCCAGCCGGTTATAGAAGCCCTTATTCTGTACTTCTATCTCCACCTGCTTCTTTTCATTCAGCTTCCAGTTGTAGCCCGGCGCGCAGACCGGCACATAATCCAGATAATTTTTCTTTTTCTTCATTTATTTCTTCTTTCTACCAATGGTGACCTTCAGCAGGGTTGCAGTCAGCAGCGCAAAGAATACCAGACCGCCGATGTTGCTGTTGATCGGAGTACCGGATACGATGGTACCCAGGAAATCACCCAGGGAGCCGTCTGCCATCGGAATGATAGCGAAGACTGCCAGCAGAATACCAATCAGACCCTCGCCTGCGATCAGACCGGAGCAGTACAGCACGCCGTTGTCGAGCATATCCTTCTTTGCCTTCTCGTCCATGTTCTTACGCTTCTCAAGGAAGAGACGAACCAGACCACCGATCATCATCGGGGTGCTCAGGTGAATCGGCAGATACAGACCTACCGCGAAGGGAAGTACCGGAATACCAAGAACCTCAACAACGATACCGATGAACGCGCCTGCGAATACCAGGTTCCAGGGCAGGTTGCCGCCCATAACGCCTTCAACGATCATCTTCATCAGAGTTGCCTGCGGAGCCGGAAGCTCGGTGGAACCGTAGCCCCATGCCGCGTTCAGCAGGTACAGGATACCGCCGATGGCAATGGCAGACGCGATAACACCAATCAGCTCACCAATCTGCTGACGCCAGGGTGTCGCTCCTACGATGTATCCGGTCTTCAGGTCCTGAGAAGTATCGCCTGCAATCGCTGCTGTGATACAGATTACAGAGCCGATCGCAATGGCTGCTGTCATACCAGCCTGTCCAACCTGGCCGGTAGCCTTCAGAATCATAGCTGTTACAAGCAGGGTAGCAATGGTCATACCGGATACCGGGTTGTTGCTGCTTCCGATCAGACCTACCATACGGGAGGATACGGTTGCAAAGAAGAAACCGAAGATGACGATCAGGAACGCGCTGAACAGATTTACCGGTACGATCGGTACCAGCCAGATAATCAGTGCAAGCACTACGATACCGATAACGATGACCTTCATGGAAAGATCCTTATCGGTACGCAGGTCGCTTCCGGTGTTGCCCTTGCCATAGCCCTTCATAGCGTCGCGGAAGGTGCTGACGATCAGCGGCAGGGACTTGATCAGGCTGATCACACCGCCTGCTGCTACGGCACCTGCGCCGATATACTTGATATAGTTGCTCCAGATAGCAAAGGAACCGCCCGCTGCGTACAGTTCAGCAACGCTTACCTCTGCCGGGAACAGGGTTACATTCTGACCGAACAGAACGATCAGCGGCATCAGTACGAACCAGCCCAGTACACCACCTGCGAACAGGTAGGAAGAAATCTTGGTTCCGCAGATATAGCCGACGCCAAGCAGAGCCGGAAGCACGTCGATGCCGACGCCGGATCCCTTGTAAGCCGGAATCTCATAATGCACCTCGCTGGGGAACAGCTTCAGGCCGTCTGTAACGAACTTGTAAGCCGCAGCCAGACCCAGGCCCTTAAATACGATACCGGCTTTTTCTCCGCCTTCCTCGCCTGCCAGAAGTACCTCGGCGCAGGCCTGTCCTTCCGGATAGGGAAGGGTACCGTGCTCCTGCACGATCAGCGCCTTACGAAGGGGAACCATGAACAGTACGCCCAGGCAGCCACCGATCGCAGCGATAATCGCAATCTCAAGCAGAGACGGCGCGCTTGTACCCCACTCGCTGGCCCACAGGAACAGGGCCGGCATGGTGAAGATGGCGCCTGCAGCTACGGACTCACCGGCAGAACCGATGGTCTGAACCATATTGTTTTCAAGAACAGAATCCTTCTTCAGGATCACACGGATGACACCCATGGAAATAACTGCAGCGGGAATAGATGCGGAAACAGTCATACCAACTCGAAGTCCCAGGTATGCGTTTGCGCCGCCGAACAGAACAGCCAACAGAATACCAAGGATCACAGAGGTTGCCGTAAACTCCGGAAGTGTTTTCTCAGCCGGAACGTAAGGCTTAAAATTGTTATCACTCATAAATTACTCTCCTTTTCTTCACTCTCCGGCCTGTTTCTCCCGTCAGCGCCTTCAAGCTAGTGATTTCGCTATTTTAGCACATCAGAGTAACATAACGCAATGCCTTTCCCGCATTTTTATAAGATTTCCACTCTTTTACAGAAAATATTTCACCATTTTCTTTCATTTTTATACATATTTTATACAAGCAGACCTTCGTCCTCTATCAGATCTCCGCCGTCTGCCGCCGTGGTGGCAAGCTGATCGCAGCGCTCGTTCTGGGGGTGGCCGTCATGTCCCTTAACCCAGATAAATTCCACCTGATGGGGCTCCTTCGCCTTCAAAAGCCGCTTCCACAGGTCTACATTCTTCACCGGGCCGGAGCTTCCTTTCCAGTTTTTTTTCAGCCAGTTATCCACCCAATGCCTGTTGAAGGCGTCCGTCACATATTTGGAATCGGAATACAGCTCCACCTGACAGGGCCGCGTCAGAGCCTCCAGACCGGTAATCACCGCCATCAGCTCCATTCGGTTGTTCGTGGTCTTCCGGTAACCCTGGCTGTATTCCCGCTCGTGAAGCTGTCCCTTACCGTCCGTATAATGCAGCACCACGCCATAGCCTCCGGGACCGTCGGGATTGCCTCTGGCAGCGCCGTCCGTATAGATCTTTACAAGCATTTTTTCGTCCTCCCTGTTTTCTTCTGTTCCTGATTATAACAGTTCCCGCCGGTTCTTGCAAATCATC
>CAKRTY010000186.1 GCA_934402125.1 uncultured Anaerosacchariphilus sp.
CACCGTATAAATCATCATAGCTGCAGATGATAATCACATCCTTCTGCCCGTCCCCGTCATAATCCTGAAAGCTGACTGCCAGCACCTCCTGAAACAACAGCGGATCTCGGTAACCATTTTCCGTAATTCCCGGAAAATCATAGATTTCCGCGTTATCCTTTACCAGAGAAAAGCTCACGTCCTGATTGCCGTACATGGTCTGTCCCGGCGCGTAGGAGGTAAATATCACCTCGCCCCAGCTTCCGCCCAGATCTACCTTAAAGCTCTGGTTATCAATCTGGTAGATGGATTTGGAATAGGTCAGGCTGTCGTCGAACACATTGGAAAGAATCCGGTAATCCCCTCCCTCTTCCTGCAAGGTCAGGTGACAGGAATGCACATAAGGCCGGTAATTCTCATCCCCCGGTACGCAGTCCAACTCATAAACGCCCGCTGACAGCTCCCGTCCGCTGACACAGGTGAAGTTTACATAATTCGTGTCTCCATGCTCCGTGACCCAGACCTTTGCCTTCTCCAAATAAAACCACGGCAGCTCCTGGCTCATCTCATCCAACGTACAGCCAAGCCTTTTGGTCAGAACACGGTTGATCTGATCCGTCGTAAGCCGGACACAGTCCGTCTCTATATCTTCCCGACCGGATATCTTCAGATACTCCTGCTGCTCCGCCTCCGTCAGCGGATCTGTCGCCATTCCCGCGCCGGAATAAAAGATTTCACCCAGATCGGCGTCCTTCGGATTCCGGTAATCCGATAACAGGAAACCATAGTTACCACCATTATCGCCTTCATTAATCCAGTCGGTAAATTCCTGCAATTCTGCAGCTGTCAGTTCCCGGACCTCCGCACTGTCAACGGTACTATCTATTCCTTCTGATCCGGCAGCTTCCTCCCCTGCTCCGTCGGCACTATCTGTCTGCTCCTGCGCCTCACCCGCCTGCGCCACGCCAGCGTCTACATTACCGGTATCCGATTTTTTAGAAGCGCCGCAACCGCCAAACATAAGCGCCACGCTCAGGCCTCCTATAACAAAATACATCTTCCGTTTCATGCAGGCCCTCCTTTTAGCTGTTTTTCTTATTGTAACGTATTTCCTATTTTCTGGCTATCTTTTCTTTCTGTTTTTTGTACTTTTTATCAGGTCACTACACACTGTAAGCCCACAAGTTTTTCATCTGATTCATCAGCTTCTGCACATCCCAGTGTTGTTTCGTCCGTTCCAGGCTGTTCGGATCCCTCAAAATAATATCGCCGTTCTTATCTACTCCCGTTAACACCAGAAAATGTCCTGCATCTGTGAAGTCCCCCGGTCCCATCACGCAGATAATCGGCTGGCCTGACTCCAAAGCCGCACGGATATGCTCTTCATCGAAACTCACAGCTGACACGGTAAGTCCCAGTTTTTCCGCGCCGCTGCTCATCAGCTCCCAGGAGGAACCGGAACCGTCCACATAATAGCCATTGTCTTCGGCCATTTTCGCCACCTCATAGGGATTCCACTGCGTATCGCCAGTCAGACCGCAGGTCACCATAGACAGGCAGGTAGGACCGCAGCCGGTCACTGCCAGAAAATCACTTCCGTAAGTCTCATAACCCCAGCGTTCATCCCACTGCAGGAAATGTGGAATCTCACCCTTCGTCACTTCTTTCGAAATGTCAATTTCTTCCAATCCCTTGTATTTCGGATAATCCAGCACAAAATCCTTTGTCTCCGGATTGCGCTCCACCAATGCGATCAGACTTTCGGGATATCCCTGTTCCTTAAGTTTCCCGGTATTTACTTTTCCAAACCCGCAAAAAAGATTTAACGCTGTATAGGCCACCAGAACCAGTAGAACCGCGCTAAGAAGCGTACCCAGCATGGACGCCAGAAACCGGATGCGGGCCTTCTGCCGATTCCGGCGGCGCCTGCTCTTTCTCTTCTCATTCCTTTTCTTTCCCGGCTCTACTGCCCTCTCATCCCGGTAGCCTTCTCTGTGCTTCTGTCTGGTCATGGTATTGCCCTCTTCTTTCGTTCTATGGGTTCAGTATAACAGAGCGGTTCCCCTTCTTCTTGTACATTCTCTTTCGAATTTCTTATGTTTCTCTTATTTTTCTTTCTTAAGGGAGCCGGGAAATGGTATAATAATACTCACAGCAAATTTTTTTCCAAAGGAGCTTTTTTATGAAATCATCAGAGGATTTGCGGAGCAGACTCCGCTCCATCGATCACCGGAGTTATCCGGCTTATAAAGACTTAAAAGGACAGTACGATTTCGGAACTTATACCCTGTCCATCGACCATGTACAGGGAGATCCCTTCGCAGCGCCCTCCCGGCTATCTGTGACTGTATCCGGGAAAAAAGCAGGCTTTCCGGCTGAATATTATGACACCCTGCCAAAACGGATTACCCTGCAGGATCACCTGACCCGGCTTTTCGGCACACAGCTTGCCCGGGGAAATAAGCAGGCGGGCGGCTCCGGAAAGAGCGGTCTCCTCGCCGTCTCACGCTGCGGCCAGGAGGTGCTGGAGCGTACCGCCTGCCGGATGGAGCAGGGGAATGTAACGCTCCGCTTTGAAGCCGGTTTTCCCGCCCACGGACGCACCATTGACGCCCGGGGACTGGAAAAAATGCTCTTCGACCTTTTACCGGGCTGTGTGCTGAACAGCCTCTATTTTCAGAAAATCAATCAGAACCGCCTGAAGGCTGCCATAGAGCTCTGCGAGGATCAGCAGTATATCCGGGCAAAACTTCCCGCCCTGGGACTTTGTGCTTTTCTGGCCAATGGTTCCATCCTGCCCCGTCAGAGCGGCGTCTCCGAAAAACCTATGGAGCAGGCCGTTCCGTTTACTTCCCCGGCGTCTATGGAGATAACCCTCAAGCTTCCTAACCGTGGTTTCGTCCGTGGCATGGGAATTCCCAAGGGCGTCACTCTCTTCGTGGGCGGCGGCTATCATGGAAAATCCACGGTACTGCAGGCGCTGCAAAATGGCGTCTACAATCACATCGCGGAAGACGGACGGGAGCTTGTCATCACCGATGAAAGTGCCTGGAAGCTGCGCTCTGAGGACGGCCGCAGCATCACAGATGTGGATATTTCGCCGTTTATCCGGCAGCTTCCGGGAAGGAAGGACACGGTTCATTTTTCTACCGAAGACGCCAGCGGAAGCACTTCTCAGGCTGCCAATCTGATGGAAGGCATCGAGAGCGGAAGCCGGTTGCTGTTAATCGACGAAGATACCTCTGCCACCAATTTTATGATTCGTGACCGGCTAATGCAGCAGGTGGTTTCCCCGGAGGAAGAGCCGATTATCCCCTTTATCGAGCGGGTGCGGAGTCTCTATGAGGATCTGGGAGTTTCCTCCATCATTGTGGCCGGAAGCTCTGGTTCCTACTTTTCGGTAGCCGACCACGTTATCCAGATGAAGGAATATGTGCCCTATGATATCACCGAAAAAGCCCGGGCTGCCGCTGCGGAATTTCCGGTTTTCTCGACTGTGCAGAGTTCCTTTTCCAGTTCCCAGCTGCCGCGTTGTCCGCGTCCCTACACTGCCCTGAAAAAGGATGAGCGCATAAAGCTGAAAGCCCTTGGAACCAGCGAGTTCTCTCTGAATTATGATTCCGTGGAGCTTCGCTACCTGGAGCAGCTCCGGGACAGCGAGCAGACCATGGCTCTGGCCTATATTTTAAAACATCTGGAGCTGTCCGCCATGGACGGACAGAAAAGCATGAAGGAACTGGCTGATCTTATCGAAGACCGGCTGAACCGTCAGGGACTGGAAAGCCTTTTTGCCGGGCAGGATATCCGGGCTTCACTGGCACGGCCGCGAAGACAGGAGATACTGGCCTGTGTGAACCGGTATCGGAGGCTATAATATTGCTCCAGAGATTGTTGCCTCACTGAGGCAGCAATCTCTGGAAACCTCTTGTAAAACTTCACTATCCACTTTTTCATCTTGAATGTCCACTTTTTCATTCTCAATGTCCACTTTCACATCCCCAATGTCCACTTTTTCTTCGTTCACTGTTGTTTTATAAATGCCTTTGGGTTGCAGAAAAGCCCAGTGTCCTCAAATATTTGATGAAGAACACTGCCATACATAACAGTCGCCCCATCAAGCACCTATTCTTTCTTTGTGATGTTGTAATCTCTAATCTTTCCGGCATGTTTATAAATACCCTGAATTTCTGTTCGGCATAGTATACCGTTCCCGGCAAAACTCTCTCGCCATTCTTCATGATGGATATACAG
>CAKRTY010000187.1 GCA_934402125.1 uncultured Anaerosacchariphilus sp.
TGAATTCCATTTTTCCTTCTTCCGGTACCTGGTGCAGATAAATGTGAACGCCTGCTTTATCCATCTCATTCAACAGTCCCGCATCGTGGTCATTCAGCGTGATCGGGCCGAACACCACTTTACGTCCCGGGGCGCTTCCCAGTCCGCCAATCTGAATCTCCTGGAACGGAAATCCCTTTTTATACGCTGCGTATACCTGATCTACATTTTTGAAAAGGACCAGGGTTCTTCCGTTGGAAAAGGTATCGTTGTTCCATTTTTCCACTGCCTGCTCTACCGAATATACATGAACCTTTGCCCCCGGAGGCGCGCTCATCTCATATACGCTTGACATAAACGGATCTGCAGATAATGCGTCGTCCACAATTACAATTTCTTTTCCCATGATCTGTCCGAACCACTTTGTAATAACCTGTCCGTGAATCAGTCGAAAATCGATTCGCACCAATTTGATATCAGCCATTGCTTAACCCTCCTTGTTTCGTAATGTTTCCATCAGCTTTTCTTTTACATCCACACAGCTGTTGCCGTGCGCTGCCATAACTTCTTCCTTCAGCCGGCCGGGCTCCAGTACCTCCAGCTGGGAATAGGCTTCTATCAGCATCGGGAGATTCAGTCCCGATACGACTTCTATATTGTCCTTTCCGCACAGCGACGCGAGCATATTCGACGGAGATCCGCCATACAAATCTGCCAGGCAGAGGAACGCGGTATCTTCCTGCTCTTCCACATATTCCTGAATCTGCTGTCTGTATTCAAAGGGATCCATTCCCGGCAGCAGGGAAAATGCTTTTGCGTGCTCCATCGGCCCGATAATCATCTCCGCCGAACGAATCATCTCTTCTCCAAACCGTCCGTGCGTACATACCAGAATCTGATTTTTCATACCTGCCTCCTAATTCTTCGTTACGATCTCATGTCCTCCGAATCCGTTGCGCAAAGCAGAAAGAACCTTACATGCAAAGCTGTCTTCCTCCTGGGAACGGTTTCGCGCCATCAGGCTCAGTGCAATAACCGGAACCGGAACTTCCAGATCCAAGGCGGCCTCTACGGTCCACTTTGCTTCTCCGCTGGCTGCCACCACGCCTTTGATATCCTCCAGATCCGGGTGCTTCTGAAACTGCGCCTGCGCCAGCTCCATCAGCCAGCTGCGGATTACCGAGCCATGGTTCCAGTTCTTCGCCACATCCTCCAGATTATAATCAAAGTCGCTTTCTCTCATCACCTGGAAGCCTTCAGCGATCGCCTCCATCATGCCATACTCGATACCGTTATGAACCATTTTCATAAAATGTCCGCTTCCCGCTTTTCCGGTATACATACAGCCATCCTTCACCGCCATGCTTTCGAATACCTCCTTCAGTTCTTCAAAAGCATCCGCATCGCCGCCGATCATCAGGCAGGCGCCATTTCTGGCTCCGCTGGTTCCTCCTGAGGTTCCCACATCCAGAAACCGGATTCCTTTCTGATTCAGCATATTCGCGTCCCGCATAGAATCCTTATAATTTGAATTTCCCGCATCAATTAAAATGTCATTTTCCTTCAGCCGTTCGCTGAGGCTCTGAATGGTCTGCTGTGTCGCCTTTCCGGAGGGAACCATCAGCCAGATGATTTTTTTCTCCGGCAACGACTCCAGAAGCTCATCCAGGCTGGCTGCAACTGCGATTCCTCTTTTCGCTGCCTGAGCGCGTGCCGCTTCATTCAGGTCGAAGCCTGTCACATCCACTGCATGCTCCATCAGGTTTTCCGCAATGTTTGCCCCCATTTTGCCCAATCCGATAATTCCAATCTTCATGACCTTTCTCCTTTTCCTTTGATGGCCCTATTCTAGCAGAAAAATATTTTTTTGTAAATAGTTTTAAATAAAAAAATATTTTATTTTTAGTTGTTTTTTTCATTTGACTCAGCTATAATGAAAATAGTTCGTGATCATTCACAATTTCAGTAAAGGAAAAAGAATAATGTCCATCAAATCTAAAATAAAAAGTATTTACCGGGATTGCAGCAAAACAGAACAGACCATTGCTGATTATATCCTGGACAACACGAAGGCCGTTTCAAAAATGACCATCAACGAGATCTCATCTTCTCTGAATATTGCCGACTCTACGGTGTTTCAGTTTACCAAAAAATTGGGATATAAGGGATTTCGAGATTTTCGAAACGATCTGCTGACGGAAGAATTTGATCCGGAAATTTCCGTTCATGAAAATATTAAAAAAGAGGATTCCCCGCTTACGATTGCGCAGAAGGTCTTTGCTTCTACCACCCAGTCTTTGAAAAGCACACTTGATATCCTGTCGGAGGAGGCAATCACCAAAGCCGCTGCGCTCATTCTGGACTGCGACACTCTACATCTATTCGGAACCGGAGGCTCGAATATCGTCTGCTATGACGCCTATCACAAATTTCTGCGCTCTCCTGTCCGCGTACAGTATATCGAAGATTTTCATATGCAGCTGATGAACGCAGCGCTTTCCGGCCCCAGGGATTGTGCCATCATCGTCTCTCATTCCGGATTGACCAAGCAAATGATTATGATTGCGGAGGAGCTTAAGAAAAATAAAGTAAAGATCATTCTGATTACAAGCTACCTTATCTGCGAACTGTCCCGTTACGCGGACGTAGTTCTGGTATCCCTGGCCGATGAAACCCAGTATCGGACAGAATCTCTGTCCAGCCGGATTTCCCAGCTTGCCCTGATTGATACGCTTTTCACCATAACCATGTTCCGCAATGAAAAAGAGACCAATACGGTTTTACATAAAATCCGTGAAACCATCAATCAAACAAAAGAGTGATCCGCCGGATCACTCTTTTATGTTCTTATATTCTGTTGTTCTGCAGGCTCATGACACTTCTCCGCAGTAATTCCGCGCAAAGATTTCCTTTACCTCCGCCGGATCCTCTGTCTGTCCCAGCGCCCACATCATTTTCGTCACAATGGCTTCCGTGGTCATATCACGGCCCGGAATGACGCCGCAGTCCAGAAGCTTGCGGCCCACCTCATAGAGAGACAGATCGCTCTTCTCATAGAGGCACTGGCTGCACACCGCAATGCTGACCCCATGATCCGTCAGCTTCTTCAGCTTGGGAAGGAGGTTCCGCCGCTCAAAATGGGTGCCGCCCGCGCCGAAGGCCTCGATGACAACGCCCCGGTAGCCAAGCTCCAGCAGGCTGTCAAAAATCTCCGGCCTGGTTCCCGGAATCAGCTTCATCAGAAATACGTCCGTGCAGAGCTTATTTTTCAGCTCAAAGGGAGCCGCCGCCTTTTCCCCCGCCCGGCTGTGCTCCAGATGTACGCCGTCCGCATAGATTTTCCCGATATAGGGCGCGGAAATACTTTCAAAGGCGTCAAAGCCCATGGTCCGCACCTTTACCGCGCGGCAGCCGCCCATAATCTTATCGTCAAAGGCCACCATCACCCCGCTCAGGCCTGCGTCCACCGCCGCGAAAGCCGTCTGCAGGTTCCGCTTGGCGTCGGTAAACATCTGTCCGATGGGAATCTGCGCTCCGGTCAGCACCACCGGCTTCGTCAGGTTCTGCAGCATATAGCTGAGTGCGGAAGCCGTATACGCCATGGTATCTGTGCCATGGGTGATGATGATACCGTCATAATCCGGCAACGCCTCCGCCACCTGCTCCGCCATAAACTGCCATTCCTCCGGCTGAATATTAGAGCTGTCCAGGTTCAGGATATCCCGGCTTTCGATCGCAAAGCCTTCCCGCAGCTCCGGCATCCAGTCCAGAATTCCGTCTCCGGACATTCCCGGGGTCAGCCCCTCCTCTGAATGGGTACAGGCAATGGTTCCGCCTGTCGCCAGCAATAATACCTTTTTCATTCTCTTTGTTCCTCCTTACCCCTGCCAGGGCGCTGCCGCCCGGTCATGAAAATACAGTCGGTATTCCACACCGCTCAGTTCTTTATCTACAAAGGCTCTCGCTTTTTCCACGTCCCGCTTCTTCAAAGCCTCCACCAGCTCCAGATGCGCTTCCATAGCCCCCACCGCATCCGCGCTTTTCCAGTCCCGCACCAGCACCCGGCGCAGCTTGTTCAGGGTTCCCTCCAGGGTGGAAATCAGATAGGGATTCCGGGACAGATAGGCGACCGACATATGAAACTGCATATTCATGTCGCTGTACTGCCGGTAGGTGCCCTCCTTCATGGCCGCTATCTG
>CAKRTY010000188.1 GCA_934402125.1 uncultured Anaerosacchariphilus sp.
ACATCGAATATCTGCGGAGCCTGAAGCTCTTCGACGAGGACTTTCTGGAATACCTGAGCAATTTCCATTTCTCCGGCGATATCTACGCGATTCCCGAGGGAACCGTCGTATTCCCCCGGGAGCCGCTGGTGAAGGTAATCGCGCCGATTATGGAGGCTCAGCTGGTAGAAACCGCTATTCTGAATATCATCAATCACCAGAGCCTGATTGCTACCAAGTGCGCCCGCGTGGTATACGCTGCCAAGGGCGACGGTATTATGGAGTTCGGTCTGCGCCGGGCACAGGGACCGGACGCCGGTATCTACGGCGCCCGCGCTGCCATGATCGGCGGCTGTATCGGTACCTCCAATGTGCTGACCGGCCAGCTCTTCGACGTTCCGGTCAAGGGCACCCACGCCCACAGCTGGATTATGAGCTTCCCGGACGAGTATACCGCTTTTAAGAAGTATTCCGAGCTGTATCCGAATGCCTGCATTCTGCTGGTGGATACCTACGATACTCTGAAATCCGGCGTTCCCAACGCTATCCGCGTATTCACAGAGATGCGCGAAGCCGGCATTCCGCTTACCTTCTACGGTATCCGTCTGGACAGCGGCGACCTGGCTTATATGTCCAAGAAGGCCCGCAAAATGCTGGACGAGGCCGGTTTCCCGGATGCGGTTATTTCCGCTTCCAGCGATCTGGACGAGTACCTGATCAACAGCCTGAAGGATCAGGGCGCAGCCATCACCTCCTGGGGTGTCGGCACCAATATGATCACCTCCAGCGACTGCCCCGCTTTCGGCGGCGTATACAAGCTGGCGGCTGTACAGGATGAAAACGGCGAGTTTATTCCGAAGATTAAGCTTTCCGAGAATTCTGAGAAGATTACGAACCCGGGCAACAAGACCGTATTCCGTCTCTATGACAATGAGACCGGCAAGATCCGCGCGGATCTGATTGCGCTGGCCGACGAGACCTTTGATCCGGAAAAGGATCTGCTGATCTTCGATTCCATCGAAACCTGGAAGAAGACCACCTTAAAGGGCGGCACTTACCATATACGGGATCTGCTGGTTCCGGTATTCAAAAAGGGCGAATGTGTATACACCTCTCCCAGCGTCATGGAAATCCGGGATTACTGCAAGAAGGAGCAGGAGACTCTGTGGGATGAGACAAGAAGACTAACCAATCCCCATCAGGTCTATGTAGATCTCTCTGACAAGCTGTTCCGAATCAAAACCGGACTGCTGGATCAGATGAGCCAGGGAAAATAAGATATCAAACAGGCGGAGCCGCTAACGCAGGCTCCGCCTTATTTTATAGGGTAGTCATTTTCAGAAATTCCTCCATGGCCCGCGTCCGGTATCTTCCCGCTTTCCAGTAAAAGCTCAGATTCCGGCTGCGCCTGCCCTCCGGCAGCTTGAAATAGGCCACGTCGCTGCGGGCAGGAACCTCCCGGATCAGCGTATCACTGACAAAGGCTATCCCCAGGCCGGAACAGACTACGTGATAGGAGGTCAGCTGCTGATCCAGCTCCAGGGAAATCTCCGGGCTGATTCCGGCCCGTTCCAGAATCTCTACCGCGCGCTTTCGGGTATCATTTTCCGGCTTCAGCATTACAAAGGGCGCTTCGGTAAAGAACTTTAAGGGAACCGGCTTTACCGACTTCTCTTTCCATTTCCCCGTTTCAATCATCTCTTTGCTCAGAATATAAGCCGCTGCCTGCTCTGCGGAAGGGAACTGCCTGGGAACGGCCAGAAACAGCGTTTCCTCCCGGTAAACGGTGTGATCGAACAGCAGCGGATCCAGCTTGCAGTTATCCAGCATCATATCGATACGGCCCTGCTGCAGAAGCCTGGCCAGCTCGGCGGTGCTTTCCTCCACCAGCTCCACATGTACCTTGGGATAACAGGCGGAAAATCTTCCAATCAGTCCCGGCAGTACCCAGGAAGCGAAAAGGCTGCTGCCGCCCAGCACCAGGCGTCCGGTCTTCAATTCTCCCCAGTCATTGACGTAATCGGCAAATTCATTTTCCACCGCCATAATTTTCTCTATAGACTGAATATATTTTTCCCCGCACTCCGTCAGGGACAAAGGCTTGGTGCTCCGGTCAAAGAGCGGATACCCCACCTTTCCCTCGATCCGCTTGATATTGGCGCTTAAGGACGGCTGGGAGATACACAGGCGCTCCGCCGCCCGGGAGATACTTTTTTCCTGATAAACCGCATAGACATATTCCATTCCGCGAAACATAATTTCCTCCCCGATAGTATAGTTTTGAAGTTATACAACTTATATCAATATATGTATTTGATTATATTATAACAGCTGACTATAATGAAGGCAACAAGAGAAATAAACACAGGAGTTATATTAAAGGAGAAGGATTATGAGCGAAAAGATAGAATACAGAGTAGAGAAAGACTCCATCGGTACCAAAGACGTACCGGAAGACGTATATTACGGCGTCCAGTCCCTGCGTGCCGCAGAGAACTTCCATATCACCGGACTGAATATGCATCCGGAAATCATCAACAGCCTGGCTTACATCAAGAAGGCTGCCGCTATCACCAACTGTGAGATTAACCTGCTGGACAAGAAGATTGCAGACGCGATTGTCAAGGCCTGCGACGAGATTCTGGCCGGTCAGCACCATGAGGATTTCATCGTAGACCCGATTCAGGGCGGCGCCGGAACCTCCATCAATATGAATGCAAATGAGGTCATCGCCAACCGCGCCATCGAGCTTCTGGGCGGCCAGAAGGGCGATTACTCCATCGTGCACCCCAACGATCATGTAAACTGCGGCCAGTCCACCAACGACGTCATCCCCACTGCAGGTAAGATGACTTCCCTGCGGTTGCTGCAGAATCTGAAGAAAGAGCTGCTCCGTCTCCACTCCGCATTTTCCGAGAAGGCAGAGGAATTTGACCATGTGATTAAGATGGGCCGTACCCAGATGCAGGACGCGGTTCCCATCCGTCTGGGACAGGAATTCAAGGCGTACTCTGTCGCAGTTATGCGTGATATCCGCCGTATGGACATCGCCATGGATGAAATGCGTTCCCTGAACATGGGCGGTACTGCTATCGGTACCGGTATCAACGCAGACGAAGCTTACTTAAAGCGTATCGTTCCGAACCTGTCCGAGGTATCCGGTATGGACTTTATCCAGGCCTTTGACCTGATTGATTCTACCCAGAACCTTGACCCGTTCGTATCCGTATCCGGCGCTATCAAGGCCTGCGCCGTTACCTTATCCAAGATTGCCAATGACCTTCGTCTCATGTCCTCCGGTCCCCGCGCCGGCTTTCATGAGATTAACCTTCCGGCAAAGCAGAATGGTTCTTCCATCATGCCGGGCAAGGTAAATCCGGTTATTCCTGAGGTAGTCAACCAGGTTGCCTTCAATGTCATCGGAAATGACATGACCATCACCATGGCTGCCGAGGCAGGCCAGCTGGAGCTGAACGCTTTCGAACCGATCATCTTCTACTGCCTGTTCCAGTCCATCGATACTCTGGCTTATGCCGTAGAGACCTTCGTAGACAACTGCGTTACCGGAATCACTGCCAATGAGGAGCGCTGCCGTTATCTGGTAGAAAACAGCGTAGGTATCATCACCGCTATCTGTCCCCATGTAGGCTACCAGAAGGCCGCCGATATCGCCAAGAGAGCCATGAAATCCGGCGATTCCGTCCGTGAACTGATTCTGAAAGAGAAGCTTCTGACAGAGGCAGAGCTTGACGAGATTCTGAATCCGGTACAGATGACTGAGCCGGGTATCTCCGGTAAGGAGCTGCTGAAAAAAGATTAATGTCCCAACTTTAAAAGCCGTCATCCGCGTTCACTGCCATCTTTCGCGGATGACGGTCTTTTATTGCTTTTTTTCGCCCTCTGTGGTACACTATACCCTACACGACCAATCAACATAGGGGGGATAGATTTATGAGTTCACACAACCACAAAAGAAGCTCTTTTTCGGGAAAACTGGGCTTCGTGCTTTCTGCTGCAGGCGCTTCCGTAGGTCTGGGCAATATCTGGCGCTTTCCGTACCTGGCTGCCAAATACGGCGGCGGTATTTTTCTTCTGGTTTATATCGTTCTGGCCCTGACCTTCGGCTACACCATGATCGTAGCTGAGACAGCTCTGGGACGTATGACAAAGAAAAGCCC
>CAKRTY010000189.1 GCA_934402125.1 uncultured Anaerosacchariphilus sp.
CTGCATCATGTTCTCACGGCTTCAGCAGCAAGTGCTTCAGCCTGTAATTTACACTCTACATATCGCTACTGCTGTGTCGTCTGCTCCTGCGTCGTCGTATCCGCCGCGGGCGTCTGCGTGGTCGTATCTGCCGCAGGGGTCTGTACCTGTCCGCCCAGCCGCGTAATCGCGCTGGTACAGTACTTCGCCCGGGAGGTTCCCGGATAATTGTCCAGGAACTTCTGGAACATGGCGATAGCCTTTTCCTTCTGCTGCAGCGCCTCATAGGAGCGTGCCAGGTAGTAGATTGCGTAGCCATCGTTGTACTTCTCATTCATAGCCACGACCTGCTCCAGGCTTGTCACTGCCTCCTCATATTGCTTCGCGTTATAGGCTGCCTCGCCTGCGTCATACAGGTTCTTCACGTCCTCCGCGTGGAGGGTTCCGTACATCTGATTGTAGATAGCCTTTGCGTTTTCAGACAAATCGTCTGCCTGAACCTGATCCAGGGCTGTCTTCGCTGTCTCATTGTCACCGGCCTGGAAGCTGGTATACGCGTCAATCAGCTGCTCATAGCTGCCGCCTTCCGCTTCTTTCTCTTCCCCGGCTTCTCCGGTTCCGCCCAGCGCTTCCAGCTGATTCTGCAGCTTGTTGATCTCTGTCTGCTTGGCTGTGATCTGATCGCTGTATTCCCGGATCTGGGCCGCCGTCTGACTTCGCACAGACTTTACCTTGGCCGGAACTGCCAGGAACCACATCAGCGCCACGCCCACCACCAGTCCGATAAAGATATTGAGCACCACATTGACGCCCGTGTTTTCTTTATAGGAAGCCGGCATAATGATCGTCTCATTTCCGCTGGTATAGGAAATCAGATCCGGAGCCTTGCTCTTATTCTCTTTTGTATCCTCTGCTTTGCCTCCCCGGCTCACGGCCTTTCCTGCCAGAGCCTCCAGCTCTGCCTGATAATGCAGGGAAAGGTTATCAGTTCTGTCGATGGCCAGCGCCCGGCGAAGCTCCCTTCCTGCCCGCTCATACTCCTCGGTCTTAATATACAGGAGCGCCAGTAACTGATGCGCCTTCACCAGCTTCGGATTCAGGGAAAGCACCTTTTTCAGCTGAATGATCGCCAGATCCTCGCTGCCCTGCTGACAGTACAGCAGAGACTGGTTGTATTTTTTAATCGTCTGGTTAATGGTTTCCAGACGGGCCGGATTGGCCTGAATCGCATGGATGTATTCATCGGCGATATTGTTCTCCGGCTCCAGGTTTTTGCTGATGATCCACTCTGTCAGCGCGGATACCACCTCGCCCACCTCATAGTAAATCAGACCCAGCAGATTTCTCGCCGGTATATTACGCTTATTCAGCTCCAGGCTGTAGCGGAGATCCTGGGCAGCGCCCGACAGATTTCTCGCCTTTGCCTTCTCCAGTCCCTTATTGTACCAGGTATTGGACAGCCGGATAATTTTATCGTACACATGTATCTCCGTTCCGCAGGAGCTGCAGTATTCCGGATCGGTAAGTGTCGCTCCACATTTCACACAGCGCATAGCTTCCTCCTGTGACCGTTCCTAGCGGCGGCCGCTCTTCATTTCCTTCAGCATTTCATCAAGAAGGTCCGACATGTCCCTGGGCTTATTCTTGTATACATTGTCCTCTACCTGCTCTACTTCCAGGCTCGGGTGAAATTTCTTCAGTTCTTCTTCAAAATCAATCATTTGCCGTCCTCCTGTCCCGTAATATTTTTTTAATGCTTCCTACCAGATAAAGAGATCCGACACAGAATAAAATGCCGTCTCCTTTTTCCTTCAGTGCTTCCTCAAAGGCTTCCTCCACATCCGGAATCGCCTTGATTTCCTTCTGGCCGAATTCCTCAAACAGCTTCTTCGGCTCCTTCACATCCACGCTGCGGTAACCGCCCACCTCTGTCACGATCACCCGCTCCAGTCTTAACTCTCTGCAGATGGTCTCAATCATATGGCGGTAGTCTTTGTCGCCTACGGCCGCGAACAGCAGCGTCACCGGAAAATCTGCCTCCAGACGTCGGGCTGTTTTCACAAACTCCTCTACGCCTGCCTCATTATGTCCGCCGTCAATGATGACACCCGGCAGCACGGTCTCCATTCTGCCCTGCCAGCGCATTTTAGAAATACCATTCCGAATCAGATCGTCGGTAAAGGCGGTTCCCCCCTCCATCACCCGGATAGCAGTTACTGCTTCCGCAGCATTCTTCATCTGGTATTCCGCCACGCTGGATATGGTCAGCCGGATATCATCATAATACCCACAATCAATGGAAAAATCAATATTTTTCTCGGTTGCGCCCAAACTCCGGTACATCCTCTTTGATGATACCAGCCTTTTCGCCCGCAATCGCCGCCACCGTATCTCCCAGATACTCGGTATGGTCGAGACTGATGGAGGTCAGCACCGTTACCAGCGGATGGGCAACTGAATTCGTAGCGTCCAGTCGTCCGCCAAGGCCCGTCTCCAGCACCAGATATTCCACGCCTGCCTTCTCAAAAATCACCATTCCAATCAGGAACAGCAGTTCAAAATAGGTGGGGTGGGGATAGCCTTCCTCCTTCATGGCCCGGACACAGTCCATCACCTTATGGAAGGCCTCCAGAAAGGCTTCGTCAGATACCTGCTCCTCATCAATCACAAACCGTTCATTGATGTCCACCAGATGGGGAGAAGTAAAAAGACCGGTCCGTTTTCCTGCCCCGTAAAGCATGGAAGCCAGGAAAGAGCAGACTGAGCCCTTTCCGTTAGTTCCCGCTACATGGAGAATTTTCATGCTTTCCTCCGGATTTCCCAGACGCTTCAAAAAGGCCCTTGTGTGGTCCAGAGAATTTTTCTTTGTGAATTTCGGTGTTTCCTCAATATAATCTACCGCTTCCTGATAGGTCATCATTGCGCAGTTCCCGTCCCTTCTGCCTGGCTGTCCGTGGTTTCGGTTTCCTCTACAGCTTCTTCCTCTGTCTCTACCGGCTCTTCCTCCACAGGCGCCACATACATCATGGTATTGCCCTCGCTGAGCACTCGCTTCGCCTTGCCGGGCGCCAGCTGCTTCACCGTTACCAGGGCATCCTCGGTCAGTTTCACCTTCTTTACCTGCAGTACATGGCTGCTGATAAATTTCGTGTTCTGCCATTCGTCGTTAATATAAATCTTACTTGCCGTCGTAAAGTTTCTTCCGAATACATAGACCTTATTTTCGTCCGGAAGGGGAATCACTCTTGTGATCTCCGGCTGATGGATTCCCATCTTCATATCTACGGTTTCAAAGGGCGTCGTGCCGTCATCGCCGTAGGCGTATTTCTTACCATAGAGCAGATCGTACTGCAGAAGCTCCATATCCTGCAGGTACCACTTCGTCTTGCGGCGGTTCTGATGATACTGCATCATGGTTCCCGTATGGATATTTACCTTATCCAGAACCTCAGCGGCAATCTGATAGGAGCACAGCGTCTGATCCACCTTCTCCAGTCCCATATTATCTACAATCACATAGCTGGTATCAAAGAGGTAGCGGTTGCTCACGTCCTCTACGGTCAGTCCCAGCGTAGGCAGATGATCGCCGTACATCACCAGCACATACTTCTCACCGAACTGATCCAGGGCGTCGATCAGATCTGCTACGAACTGATCCATTTCATGAAGCTGGTTTACATAATACTCCCATTGGTTATTCTTTTCCTCTGTGGCAGCTCCGCTGACCTGAATGGCCGGATCCTCCAGCACCTTCTCTGTGGGATACTCACCGTGTCCCTGTACGGAAATGGTGTAAATAAAGTCCTGACGGGCCGTGGATTTCAGGTTGTCCAGAATCTGCTCAACCAGAATCTCATCCTTCAGCCAGCCGTTGGGAGTGGTGTTGGACACGTCCATATACTCCTTGGAGGTATAGGTGTCAAAGCCCAGATTTTTAAATACATCGGCGCGGCTGTAGAAGGTCGCCTTATTGTTGTGGATCGCATGGGTCGCGTAACCGATACTCCGCAGGTCATAAGCCACGCTCTCACAGGTAGTCTTCTTCAGGATCGTCTTGTAGGGATACTCGCCTGGTCCAAAATACCGCAGATTCATGCCGGTAATGGACTCAAACTCTGTATTGGCCGTTCCGGCTCCCACAGAAGGCACCTTGTAGGCGCCGGAGGAATACTCCTCCA
>CAKRTY010000190.1 GCA_934402125.1 uncultured Anaerosacchariphilus sp.
CCTTACAGTCTGCTGACGATTGTATCTACCATGGCGTGGGGACTGGGCTATTTCGGAATGCCTCATATCCTGCTTCGTTTTATGGCTATCGAAGACGAGAATAAGCTGACGCTTTCCCGCCGGATTGCCAGTATCTGGGTTGTAATTTCCATGGCAGTGGCTATCCTGATCGGTGTGATTGGCTGTGCGGCTTCTGTACAGGGTGCGATTCCGACCTTTGCGACCAGCGCAGAGTCTGAGACCGTCATTATCCGTTTCGCACATCTGCTGGGGCAGCATAATTTCCTGCTTTCCCTGGTTGCAGGCGTGGTTCTGGCCGGTATTCTGGCCTGCACCATGTCTACGGCAGACTCTCAGCTTCTGACGGCGGCTTCCGGCGTATCCCAGAACCTGCTGCAGGATTTCCTGAAGATTAAGATGAGCGCAAAGGCTTCCATGATGGCAGCGCGTCTGACTGTAATTGGCATTGCTGCTGTAGCAATTTTCCTGGCATGGAATCCGGACAGCTCCGTATTCTATATCGTATCCTTTGCATGGGCAGGCTTCGGCGCAGCCTTCGGACCGCTGGTTCTCTTTGCGCTGTTCTGGAAGCGTACCAATATGCAGGGCGCTCTGGCCGGCATGATCGCAGGCGGTGTGATGGTATTCGTATGGAAGTATCTGGTTCGTCCCATGGGCGGCGTCTGGAACATCTATGAGCTGCTTCCGGCGTTCATCGTATCCGCGCTGGCAATTGTCATTGTTTCTCTGCTGACAGCGGCTCCCTCCAAGGAGATTTGCGAGGAGTTTGATTCCGTAGGAAAATAAAGAGGAAAGAGATAAAAAATGCCCCGGCAGCCTGGCTGCCGGGGCAATGTTATTTTACAGCTTGATATTCTTAAAAAGGTCTCCCAGGGTGGTGGTCAGTTCCTCCGCCTTCGGGATTTCAATTTTTTCCTCCGGAAGATCTTCCGCAGCGGCTTCGTTCAGCGCCTTCATGCTCAGGGACAGCTTGCCGTCCTTGATAGCGATAACCTTTACCTTTACGGTATCGCCGACCTTCAGAACCACGTCCGGGCTCTTGATACGCTTTTCAGAAATCTGGGATACGTGTACCAGTCCGGAGAGACCGTCGCCCAGATCAATGAATGCGCCGTAGGGCTGAATGCTCTCGACCTTTCCTTCCGTTACCAGACCGACCTGTACGCTGGCCAGCTTTGACCGACGCTCCTCGGCAGCCTTCTCGCGAAGCAGCTCTCTTGCGGAGAGAACCAGCTTCTGATTCTCCGGATCTGCAGTGATAACCTGCACCTGGATCTTCTTATTCAGCCAGTCCTCCAGATTCTCCACATAGCCCAGAGAAAGCTTGGAAGCCGGGATAAAGCCGCGGATTCCTTCTACGTAAGCGACTACGCCGGACTTGACAATGCCGCCGATTTTTACGGTGAGAACGGTCTTGTCCTCCAGATACTGTACCAGAGTCTGCCACGCCGGATCTGTGATGTCAGCCACATCATTCTCCTGTGTATCCTGGAAGGAAGCCTCCAGCTCTTCCTTGAAGTCGTCCATTGTTGTTTTTTCTTCCATTTCCCAATACCTCGTTTCATATAGAATTCAGATTACAGACAGATTTCTGAGAAATCCGCTGTCCAATAGTTTTATTATATGGTAAAATGGTGCAAAAAGCAAACGGAATCAGGAGAAAAATAGATGAATCGAGTGAAAATAAGAAAACTTGTTTTTGGAGAAGGAAGACCAAAGATCTGCGTTCCGATAACGGGCCGCACCGGAGAAGAGATTGCGCTGCGGACGGCAGAGTTGAAAGCGGCGAAGCCGGATCTGGCGGAATGGCGGGCAGACTGGTATGAGGAAGTATTTGACAGGGAAAAACTGGAAACTATGCTGGCGTGGTTACGTGAAGAGCTGGGTGAGCTGCCCCTGCTGGTGACCTTCCGGACCAGAGAGGAGGGCGGTGAGCAGAGCGTAAGCCCGGAGGATTATGCGGCATTTTTAAGGACGGCCCTTATGTCCGGACAGGCAGATCTCATCGACGTGGAGCTGTTCCGGGGAGAGAAGCTGCTCCGGGATATCTGCAAAGAGGCAAAGGCGCAGGGGGTAAAGGTGATTGCCTCCAGCCATGACTTCGAAAAGACTCCGGCAAAAGAGGAGATCCTTGCCCGGCTAATCCGGATGCAGGACTGCGGAGCGGATCTTCTGAAGCTTGCGGTCATGCCTCAGGACGCGGGGGACGTGCTGACGCTTCTTTCCGCTACCTGGGAAATGCAGAAGCAGTACGCGAAGCAGCCCGTGGTAACCATGTCCATGGGCGCAAAAGGCGCAGTGAGCCGTCTGGCCGGAGAGGTCTTCGGCTCTGCCATGACCTTTGGAAGCGCAGGCGTGGCCTCCGCGCCGGGGCAGGTGAGCGTGCCGGAGCTTAAGATGGCGCTGGAGGTGCTCAGACAGGGATAGGCTGGAAACGGAACCATTTCCGGCAGAACACGCATACTGTATCAGTGAGAAGAACGGAGAGGGTATGCGAATGAACAATCCGGTTATGGAAAATCTTCTGAACCTGGCGCTTCTGGCCACCCCGGAGGAGCGGATGCGTTCCGGAAACCTGGAGGTGGGCTATGACAGTCGGGAAAAAACCTGGGAAGTGATTGTGAAGTATTCCGGTTCGCTTGCTTTTTTGGAGCAGGAAGGCATACGGGCAACCGAGCTTCTGAATGGATATGCAATCATACAGGTACCGGAATCCGGGCTTGGACCCCTGGCCCAGGCGCCGGAAATCGAATATATCGAAAAACCAAAGAGGCTGTTTTTCTCTGTAAATCAGGGAAAGACAGCCTCCTGCATTCCGGCGGTCCAGAATGCCCGGTATGATTTGTATGGGGACGGGGTGCTGGTGGCGCTTTTGGATTCCGGGGTGGATTACGCCCACCCGGATTTTCGCATGGAGGACGGAAGCACCCGGATTCTGGCCTTGTGGGATCAGACCATACCCGGCAGGCCTCCGGAGGGCTACCACATCGGAACGGAATATACGCAGCAGGAGATCAACGAGGCATTGAAGGCGGGGACGCCGGAAGAGCGGTATGAGAGGGTGCCAAGCCGCGACGTCAGCGGACATGGAACCAGGGTCTTGGGTATCGCGGCGGGAAATGGCCGGGCCAGCGGCGGAAAATATCGGGGAATTGCCGGTCGAAGTCCGATTCTGGCGGTAAAGCTGGGAACGCCCCGGGAGGACGGCTTTCCCCGGACCACAGAGCTGATGCAGGGGCTGGATTACTGTATCCGGAAGGCTCTGGAGCTTCGTCTGCCCGTGGCCGTCAACATCAGTCTGGGGAACAGCTATGGGGATCACGCCGGTTCGTCGCTTCTGGAGACTTATATTGCGGACGCGGCCCGGGTCTGGAAATCGGTTATCTGTATCGGTACGGGAAATGAAGGCTACGCCTCTGGTCATGCGGCAGGGACGCTGCGGGCTTTTGTGACGGAGCGCATCGAATTGGCTGTGGGCGAATATGAAACGGCTTTCAGTATTCAGCTTTGGAAATCCTATCTGGATGAGGTTGACATAACACTGATAAGCCCGGGTGGGAGACGGGCGGGGCCGGTGCAACAGCTTCTGGGGCCGCAGCGCTTTGTATTGGAAGAAACGGAGCTTCTCTTATATTACGGGGAACCTTCGCCCTACAGCCAGTCCCAGGAGCTTTATCTGGAGCTGCTGCCTTGGGAAACCTATGTGGACAGCGGAATCTGGACAGTGGAGCTGACAGCCGGTGAAGTCCGGGACGGCCGCTACGACTTATGGCTTCCCGGCGCTTCCGTTCTGAACGGAGCGACCCGGTTCCTGCGTCCGTCTCCGGATACGACGCTTACGATTCCTTCCACGGCAGAGCATATTCTTTCAGTAGGCGCCTACGACAGCAGAACCCTGACCTATGCGGATTTTTCCGGTAGAGGAGATACCCGCGACGGGCGGAGAAAGCCGGATCTGACAGCTCCGGGCGTCCGTATCATGACGACGGCTCCCGGAGGCGGTTATACGGAGGCTACGGGCACCTCCTTTGCCACGCCCTTTGCCACAGGAGCCGCCGCTCTTTTATTACAGTGGGGGATCATCGACGGCCATGATCCC
>CAKRTY010000191.1 GCA_934402125.1 uncultured Anaerosacchariphilus sp.
AGCCGGAACACCTCCGGCAGGAAGTGAATATACTGGCCCTTGGCTGCATCCATGAAAATAAAATCATAGGTTCCTGTCAGCCCCTTCAAAATATCCGCAGCATCCCCCTCCAGCAGGGTAATCTGATCCTGACGTCCCGCCCTGCGGAAATTCTCCTTTGCAATGGGAATCCGTTTCTCATATTTTTCAATGGTGGTAATCTGTGTATCTACCGGACTGTACTCTGCCATCAGAAGCGCAGAAAAGCCTACGGCCGTTCCTACCTCCAGGATCCTTTCCGGCTTCTTTGCCGCAAGCAGCGTCTTCAGAAAGCTCTGCGTCTCCCGTCGTATGATCGGCACATAGGTTTCCAGTGCTTCTTTCTCTATTTGATTTAAAAGCTCTGTATTGCCCATATCAAGGGAATTGATATAGGCTGTCGTTCTCTCTCCTGCTATCACTTACGATTCTTCCTCTTGTCCCCAGTCAAATTCCACATCCTCCCCGGACAGCACCGCCATCAGCTGACGGGGCTTCATGGCCGTAGACAGGGTGTAGGTACCGGGTTTCATGGTCTTGGAATATTTGGAGCAAAGGATCTGGAGGTAGAAAAGCTTCGAGTCCTCCACCAGTCCTTTTTTCTCCAGCAGCTTTGCAATCTCTGTCTTAGACGCACCGTCCGGCACCGTCACCTGAATGGTTCTTCCGGGCATGGGATCCACAGCCTCCTCCTGAAATACGGAATGTCCGTAGGAGAATGCCATGCTGCCCAGCCGGAGGATTCCGACTGCAACCACTGCGATGATTACAATCTTAAATGCGATAGATAAAACGGTCAAAGCTGCTTTTTTTGTATTCATTCCAGTTCCTCTATACTTCCATAATAATCGGCAGAATCATCGGACTCCGCTTGGTCTTCTTCCAGATAAAATCATTCAGGGCGTCCTTGATGACGTTCTTCAGCTTGCCCCAGTCTGAAATTCCCTTGTCAAGACAATCATTTACCGCGTCACTGACTACGCTTCTTGCTTCCTCCATCAGATCCTCGGACTCCCGCACATAGACAAAGCCGCGGGATACGATATCCGGACCTGCCAGAAGCTGGTTGCTGTATTTCTCCAGCGTCATGACCACGATCATAATGCCGTCCTCTGCCAGATGCTGCCGATCTCGCAGAACGATATTTCCTACATCGCCGACGCCGAGACCGTCTACCAGAATTGCTCCGGTATGCACATGATCCACAACCTTCGCGCTGTCTTCGCCAAGCTCCAGTACATCGCCGGAGGTCATGATAAAGATATTTTCCTTAGGAATACCCAGGCTCTGTGCCAGATCCGCCTGTGCCTTCAGATGGCGGTATTCTCCATGCACCGGAATCGCGTATTTGGGACGTACCAGAGAATAGATCAGCTTAATCTCCTCCTGGCAGGCGTGGCCGGATACATGAGCGTCCTGGAAAATAACGTTGGCGCCCTTCATGGACAGTTCATTGATCACCTTGGAAACTGCCTTTTCATTGCCCGGAATCGCCTTGGAGCTGAATACGACGGTATCGCCCGGCTTAATCTGAATCTTCTTATGGATATTGGCTGCAATCCGGGACAGGGCCGCCATAGACTCACCCTGGCTTCCTGTCGTAATCAGAACCACCTGCTCATCCGGATAATTCTTCATCTGTTCAATATCAATCAGCGTTTTATCCGGAATATTCAGATATCCCAGCTCAGACGCTGTGGAAATGACATTGACCATACTCCGGCCCTCAATGACAACCTTGCGGCCGTACTTATAGGCAGAGTTAATAATCTGCTGTACACGGTCCACGTTGGAGGCGAAGGTCGCGATGATAATGCGTGAATCTCTGTGATCCGACATAATATCGTCAAAAACCTTACCCACCGTACGCTCTGACATGGTAAAGCCCTGCCGCTCCGCGTTGGTGCTGTCGCACATAAGAGCCAGTACGCCCTTCTTTCCAATCTCGCCAAAGCGCTGCAGATCGATGGCGTCGCCGAATACCGGCGTATAATCCACCTTAAAGTCTCCCGTATGCACTACGATTCCCGCCGGGGAATAAATAGCTAGGGCAGACGCGTCTACAATACTGTGGTTCGTCTTGATAAACTCAATCCTGAATGCGCCCAGATTGATGGACTGACCATGCTGGATTACCTTTCTCTTCACATGGTTCAGCATATTGTGCTCCTTCAGCTTATGCTCAATCAGACCAATGGTCAGCTTGGTGGCATAGATGGGCACATTGATATCCTTCAGCACATAAGGCAGGGCGCCGATGTGATCCTCATGTCCATGGGTAATCACAAAGCCCTTCACCTTCTGGATATTCTCCTTCAGATAGCTCACGTCCGGAATAACCAGGTCGATACCCAGCATATCATCCTCCGGAAATGACAGTCCGCAGTCCACAACAATAATACTGTCTTCGAATTCAAAGGCAGTAATGTTCATTCCGATCTGCTCCAGTCCGCCGAGGGGAATGATCCGCAATTTTGAATTGTTAATATTTCTCAAACTCTTTCCTCCTGTAATCTTGCCTGTTATTCGTGTTCCTTTTGCAAACAGTCTTTACAGTATCCGTAGAGTTTTACCTCATGATCCATTACCTGGAATCCAAGCGCTTCCTGAACCCCCGACTCAAGCGCTTCCAGCATATCATCCTGAAAGGCGAAGACTCCTCCGCATTTCATACAAATCAAATGATGGTATCTGTGATGTTCCTTCTCCCCGATGCTTCCAATCTCATAACGGATAAAGCCGTCATCCAGATTAATTCGATCAATCAGTTCCAGCTCTAACAATAACTGAACTGTTCTATAAACAGTAGCCAATCCGATATCCGGATTTTCCACTTTTACTCGCTCGTAAATCTCTTCTGCTGTCAGATGCTGTTCCGGATTCTCCGCCAGTACCTCCAGCACAACCAGACGCTGTCTGGTCATCTTAAATCCTTTTTTCTTTAATAAATCCTTGAATCTCTCTCTGTCAATTGCCATAGAAATCACCTTTCCCAATCTGTTTCTCTATAAGGTGAGATCCACGTCCTCCAAAAGCTGTTCAAAAATGCCCATGACACTTTCCAGCTCCTGATCCTCTTCTACGATCTCGTAAAGAGCCTCGCTGTCTCCGTCGGAAGACAAATCCTTTAAGATCAGCGCCTCTCCGTCGTCCTCCTGTGAATCCGTCACCAGGATATAATCCACGCCGTTCAGGCGCGTCTCCTCCAGCACGTAAAAATCCACAGTTTCTCCTGTCTCTTTATGCGTAAATGAAATCTTCTCCATGTAACTTACTCCTCATCCTCTGCCTGCGCAGTGTCAGACATCTTAAGGCTGTCCAGGTATCCCTGCAAAATCAGCGCAGCCGCCATAGAATCTACAAATTCCCCGCGGTTCTCCCGGCGCACGCCGCCTTCCATCATGGCCCGGTTCGCCGCCACAGTCGTGAGACGTTCGTCCCACATCACAACTGGCAGACCCGTCCTCTTTTCCAGCATTTCCTTAAATGCAAGAGACTTCTCGGCCCGCTCACCCATGGTATTATTCATATTTTTCGGAAGTCCCAGTACGAAGCTTTCCGCCTGGTACTCCTTCGCCAGCTCTTCGATTCTGGCAAGCGTCTGCCGCAGCTTGCTCTCAGATTTTCTCCGGACGATCTCCACCGGCTGGGCTGTAATTCCCAGGGGGTCACTCACTGCGACGCCTACGGTCTTGGAACCAAAATCCAGTCCCAGAATTCTCATATCCAACTCCTCTTTATGCCCGCGCCTACAGCCTGGCTTCGATATAAACCTTCAAAAGCTCCTCTACCAGCTCATCGCGCTCCACCTTCATAATCAGACTGCGCGCGTTGTTATGACTGGTAATATAGGTCGGATCTCCGGACATAATATAACCCACGATCTGATTGACCGGATTGTAGCCCTTTTCCGTCATAGCCTGATACACCTGCTGGAGAATATCTCCCACCCGGTTCTCAGATTCCGGCAGTACCTTAAAATTCTGTGTGCTTTCTAATTTACTCATATTTTTCACGCTCCTGACACCACGACCAATTATTGTACTCTATCTTTTGTCAAAATACAAGTCCTAGATC
>CAKRTY010000192.1 GCA_934402125.1 uncultured Anaerosacchariphilus sp.
GCCCTGCATGTGCAGGGCCGCTGACAATTTGATGGGTACATGAATCTGGTAAAATATTGCTTGCGTTATGGGAAAGCCTATACTAAAATAGGCTTTATAAATGAGGAAGTGTGATGGTGAAAGTCGTCCCGCGCTGGGGAGTAGAGGCGGCTTCAATCGTCCCATAATGGGCCTGTATAATCTTCTGGGTAATGGCCAGACCCAGGCCGGTACCGCCGGCTTTGCCGGAAGCAAAGGGAGTAAAAAGAGCTGCAAGCATATCCGGCGACATCCCGCAGCCGTCATCGGTAATGCGGATAATCAGCTGATCCAGATATTTCCTGGCGGAGAGCGACACACAGCCGTTTGTCCCGATCGCTTCGAAGGCATTTTTCAGAAGATTTAAGAATGCCTGACGGAGTTTTACGGGATTACCGAAGACGGAGGGAAGCTGGGAGGGCAGGTGAAGAGAAAATTGTTTGCCCTGCTTCTGTATGTAAGGCTGGAGACTGCGCTCCAGAGAGGTGAGAAGCTCTTTCATATCCACCTCGCACATAAAAAAGCGCCTGTCATCGGTATACGCAGCCAGATCCTCTAAAAGCTGTCCCAGATAGTCCACGTCCTCCAGGGTCTGATCCCAGAACTGGAAATCATGGACCTCCGGGTGCATGGTCTGGATAAGCTGCAGAGAACTACTGATTAAAGTCAGCGGGTTTCGGATTTCGTGTGTGATTTTTGCGATTGTAAAATTCGTATTATCCATAGTTTATACCACTCCTGCAAATAAGTGTAGCATGGGGAAGGGCGCATGACAATATGGATTCATTCAACAAATACCTACATAAAAAGTAAAAATTCGACAAGGGGAGGAAAGATTATCATGAAACATGATGATTGTATTTTTTGTAAAATTGCAAACGGAGAGATTCCGTCTGCTACGATTTATGAGGATGAGGACTTTCGGGCATTTCTGGATCTGAACCCGGCTACCAGAGGGCATGCGCTGCTGGTACCGAAGGATCATTTTGCCAATCTGTTTGAGTTGGATGAAGAGCATGCAGAGAAGGCAATTTGCCTGGCGAAGAAGCTCGGTGCCAGAATGCAGGAAAAGCTGGGCTGCGACGGACTGAACCTGGTTCAGAACAATGGGGAGGCGGCAGGCCAGACGGTGTTTCATTTCCATATGCATCTGATTCCCCGGTACCGGGAAGACGGAGCCGGAATCGGCTGGAAGCAGGGGGCTTTGACAGATGAAGCCAAAGAGGAGATCCTGAAACTGTTAAAAGAAAACTAAAACCGAATACAGAGGAAATGTATGGGTATTACAAAAGAGAATTTTCGTGAAGTATACGAAAAATACAAAAATCTGGTACTTCGGCAAGTCTATGATATGACACAGGATTATTATCTGGCGCAGGACATCTGTCAGGAGACATTTGCAAAGCTGTACCACTACATGGATCGGGTCGACGAATACGGCGTAAAGCGCTGGTTATATGTGGTATCCTATAATAAAGCCTGTGACTGGCTGCGGAGAAACAAAAAGTATAACCAGCTGATAGAGGAAAACGGTGAACAGCTGGCCAGAACGGCAGAGGATTTCATGGAGGATCATTTTTCTGCATTTTACGACAGAGAATGGTGCGATCACCTCCTGCGTAAGGTGCGGGAAAAGAATCAGGTCTGGTATGAAATGCTGCTCCTGTTCGATTATTACGGAGTACCAAAACGGGAAATCGCAAAACAGATGGGGTATCCCATAGGCACAGTGGATACGTATCTGCGAAGATGTAAGAAATGGCTGAAGGACAATTTTCAAGAGGAATACGAAATGAGTCAGGCCGAAATCAGAGAATAAAAATGCGGCGGGATATCATATCCCGCCACAAAAAAATGATAAGTCTAGCGTGAAGCGGCTTCCTCGATCAGTCCGATGATCGTATCAATCGAGTCGGTCTGACGACTGGCCTTCATGGCCTCCGCAAAGGAAGCGCGTTCTTCGTAGAGCCGGTGAATGGTTTTCAGAAGCACTTCATTGGTAATCGCTTCTTCCTCCAGGACCAGGCTGAAGCCCTGCTTCGCGAAGGAACGGGCGTTGAGAAGCTGGTCGCCGCGGCTGGCAGCCGCAGACAGCGGAATCAGCAGGTTGGGCTTGTGAAGGGCCAGAAGCTCGCAGATGGAGTTGGCTCCTGCACGGGAAATGACGATATCCGCCAGCGCAAAGAGATCCTTCAGTTCTTCGTTAATATATTCGTACTGGACATAGCCGGAGAGACCGGACAGGGAAGCGTCCAGCTTGCCCTTACCACAGAGATGGATCACATGGAAGTCCTTCAGAAGTGTAGGCAGAACTTTGCGGACTGCTTCATTGACGGCAGCGGCACCCAGACTTCCGCCCATAACCAGAATCACAGGCTTGTCACCGGTGAGGCCGGTAAACTTCCGGGCCGCCAGCGCATCGCCGCGCAGCAGCTCCTGACGAATGGGAGAGCCGGTGAGGACAGCCTTGCCCTTCGGCAGATACTGGAGAGTTTCCGGGAAATTGCAGCAGACCCTCCAGGCGGCGGGAATCGCCAGCTTATTGGCCAGGCCCGGCGTCATATCGGATTCGTGGATGATACAGGGTATCTTGCAGCGTCTGGCTGCCAGTACTACAGGTACGGAGACAAAGCCGCCTTTGGAAAATACCACATCCGGCTGTAGCTTTTTTATAATGCGGACCGCTTCGCCGTAGCCCTTCAGAACCTTGAAGGGGTCGGAGAAATTTTTCGGGTCAAAATACCGGCGCAGCTTGCCGGAAGAGATACCATAGTAGGGAATCTGAAACTCGGTGATGAGTTTCTTTTCGATTCCGTCATAGGAACCCATATAGGAAATATCGTAGCCGAGCTCACGAAGCTTCGGCAGCAACGCTATATTGGGCGTTACATGTCCGGCAGTTCCGCCGCCGGTCAGAAGAATTCGTTTCAAAATAACACCTCCGTAGACAGGTAACGATTTTATTACCTCAGTTACTGTTATTATGATAGGTTCGCAACCGTCTGTCAATTGGTTTTAACGGAGAACAGAAAACCGCAGAGGAATTAAGATAGGAAAAAGAATATGAGTGATGATACATTACGTGAACGGATAAACAGAGAATTTGAAAGGGAATCGGATGCGCTGGAAAGACGCCTTCAGGAGCGCCAGATTGCGGATCCGGAGCTTGCCGCCATGAAAATGCCGGATGATTCCTTTGACGATCTGATGCGTCGTATTGCCGCCGAACAGAAAGAGACCGAATCGGTTTCTATGGAAAATACAGACAGAGAATTTTCGAAAAAGCCCTTCCGGATCCGGAAACGGGTTCTCCTTTCCGTGGCCGCAGCTGCGGTTCTGGTGGCAGCTATGGGAGTCGGAGCCACCGGTGCGAAGCTGTTTGTGCCGAAGGTGGAGAATTCCAGCGAGGATGGGGAGTTTAATACGACGATTATAAATGGAGATATGGAAGAGGATATAGATGTCACAGAAGAAGAGGCTTATGAGGAAATAGAAGAACGGATAGGAATTCAGGCGTTGAGATTGAATGATAAGCCAGCTGGAATGACATTAGAGAAAGTGTATATAGATGAAATCATGGGTGAAGCTCAAATGGAGTTTCAATATGAAAATAATGCATTTATAATTTATGAAAATAAGCAAAATGAAGACTCTGCTTTCGAAAAAAAAATTGATGGTGAAATTGTAGATACAATAGAATTATTTCATTTAAATAAGGAGGTAAGCGTAATTCAAATAGATAAAGGAAATGGATTATATGCTTATACAATTCGGTTTGAACAAGGAAATGCATATTATTGTATAACATCAGATTTGAAATTAGACAAAATGGAATCCATTGTAATAGGAATTATATTTAAAAATGTATGATTTTACTTCCCTTATTCGTATTAATATATGCAACTGTAAACTAAGTGCAATACGAAGGAGGGAAAATACATGCACAGGAAAAAAATTGCAATGGCAATGATGGGGCTTCTGCTTATAGGAGGTTTAAATGCAGCAGAAACCATTACCAGCCATGCAGAAGACA
>CAKRTY010000193.1 GCA_934402125.1 uncultured Anaerosacchariphilus sp.
ATCCAAGGGAAATGTCATCGTTCTGGGCGCTCTGAAGGGAAACGTCTTTGTGGGAGCGGCAGGAAATGAAGCAGCCTTTGTGGCGGCCCTGTCCATGGATCCCATGCAGATCCGCATCGGGGATGTGATTGCCCGCAGCTCAGACGGGGCGGCAAGGCGGAAAAAGAAGGCGGAGGATACGCCGAAGATAGCCTTTGTGGAAAATGGGAATATTTATATAGAACCCATTACGAAAGATGTATTAAATGATATTAAATTATAAAATCTTTGGAGGAAAAAGGTATGAGTGAAGTAATTGTAATTACATCCGGTAAGGGCGGCGTAGGAAAAACCACCTCCACCGCGAATATTGGAACTGGACTTGCGAAGCTGGGCAAAAGTGTAGTAATGATCGATACCGATATCGGACTGCGTAACCTGGATGTGGTTATGGGACTGGAGAACCGTATTGTATACAATCTGGTAGACGTAGTAGAGGGTAACTGCCGGATGAAACAGGCGCTGATCAAGGACAAGCGGTATTCCAACCTCTGCCTGCTTCCTTCCGCACAGACCAGAGATAAAACCTCTGTAAATCCGGAGCAGATGAAGAAGCTGATTGAGGAGCTCCGTCCGGAATTTGATTACATACTGCTGGATTGCCCGGCAGGTATCGAGCAGGGCTTCAAGAACGCCATCGCGGCTGCAGACCGGGCTCTTATCGTTACGACACCGGAGGTTTCCGCTATCCGCGACGCAGACCGGATCATCGGACTTCTGGAGGCTAACGATATCCACAAGATTCATCTGATTGTAAACCGTCTGCGTATGGATATGGTGAAGCGGGGCGACATGATGTCCATCGATGATGTCATCGACATTCTGGCGATCGACCTCATCGGAGCCGTACCGGATGACGAGAGCATCGTAGTAGCCACCAACCAGGGCGAGCCGCTGGCCGGCGATTCCTCTCTGGCAGGAACCGCTTATATGAACATCTGTAAGCGTATCATGGGCGAGGATGTACCGCTCTTGAATCTGGATGTGAACAACGGATTTTTCGCGAAGCTGTCCAAGCTGTTCAAATAAGTAAAGGGGGAGAAGGAAAATGGCATTGATGGATTTTTTCCGGAAAAAGAGTTCGGGGGATGTGGCGAAGGACAGACTGAAGCTCCTGCTGATCTCTGACCGGGCAAACTGTTCCCCTGAAGTGATGGAACTGATCAAAAATGATATTATCAAGGTTATCTCAAAATACATGGAGATTGACTGCGAAAATCTGGATATCCAGATTACACAGACCGAGTCCGAAGGCCAGAACGGCCGCGTACCGGCCCTGTGCGCCAATATTCCGATTAAGGATCTGAAACACAAGGATCAGCAGAGATAACGACAAAGGAGTTATATGTTAAAACAGTATCGATTGAGGGATTACAGATTCAGACTTGTGTGTTATGTGTATGCGATTAGTATTATAGGAATCCTGGTTATCGGCAGCGCGGAAAAGTCCGTCCAGAATCAGCAGATGGTAGGACTTTTTCTGGGAACCATAGCCATGATCGTAGTCTCATTGATTGATTACAACTGGGTTTTGAAATTTTACTGGCTGCTTTATGGGTTTAATGTGCTCCTGCTGCTTCTGGTGAAGACGCCTTTGGGCGACGACGCCAACGGAGCGGTCCGGTGGCTGAAGATCGGAGGCTTCCGGTTTCAGCCCTCGGAGCTGTCCAAGCTGCTGTTGATTTTGTTTTTTGCGAAAATGCTGGAGAAGTACCGGGATAGCCTGAATACCTGGAAGATTCTGGGAATGATGGCGGCGTTTTTCGCAATACCGGCGGCGCTGATTAAGAGCCAGCCGGATTTGTCCACCACTATCTCCATCTGTATGACCTTTGGTATCCTGCTTTTTGTCTCGGGCTTAAGCTATAAGCTTATCGGCGGTGCGCTGGCAGTGGGAATCCCCGCGGCGGTGATTTTCATCAGCCTGATTATGCAGCCGGATCAGAAGATTCTGGATCATTATGCCTGGCTGCGCATCATGGCCTGGCTGAATCCGACCCAGTACGCGGACAATGCGTACCAGCAGCAGAATTCCATTATGGCCATAGGATCCGGACAGTTGGTGGGAAAGGGTCTGAACAATAACCTGGTTTCCTCGGTAAAGAACGGCAGCTTTATCGCAGAGCCCCAGACAGATTTCATCTTTGCGGTGGCGGGAGAGGAACTTGGTTTTATCGGTTGCGCAACAATTATTTTACTATTGGCGTTAATTGTGATAGAATGTATCTGGATTGGTAAAAGATCAAGGGAATTTTCGGGCACACTGATCTGCTGCGGCGTAGCAGGCTACATCGGATTTCAGAGCTTTGTCAACATCTGCGTTGCGACAGGAATATTTCCCAATACGGGAATTCCGCTGCCCTTTGTGAGCTATGGACTGACGTCTCTTCTGACGCTTTTCATGGCCATCGGCTTTGTGTTGAATGTCGGCTTACAGCCGAAAAAATACTAACTTGGGGGTACTCCTATGAATATTGGATTAATCGCACACGATGCAAAGAAAAAACTGATGCAGAATTTCTGCATTGCCTACAGAGGAATTCTCTGTAAGCATGAGCTTTACGCTACCGGTACCACAGGCAGGCTGATTGTCGAGGTGACCAATCTGAACGTACACCGTTATCTGGCGGGCCATCTGGGAGGAGAGCAGCAGATTGCGGCCCAGATCGAGCATAACCAGATGGACCTGGTGATTTTTCTGCGGGATCCTTTGAATCCCAAGCAGCATGAGCCGGACGTGAATAACGTGGTGAAGCTCTGTGATATGTACAACATTCCGCTGGCTACCAATCTGGCTACGGCGGAGCTTCTGATCAAGGCTCTGGACCGTGGAGATATGGAATGGAGAGAGTTGTATAATTAGTTAGAAAAAAAGTAAATAATAGTTGTGTTTTTAGGGCAGATCGACTATACTGGTATTATATAAAAAAGGACGGAAAGCCTTTTTAAAGAAAAATGGGAAAACCAAGGAGGACACGGCTATGGTGCAGTTAATTGTAGGAAGTAAGGGAGACGGAAAGACAAAACATTTACTGGACAGAGTAAACAGCCAGATCAAGACAGCTTCAGGCAATATCGTATACCTGGATAAGAACACCAAGCATATGCATGAGCTTGATAATAAGGTTCGTCTTATCAATGTAGCTGATTATCCGCTTAAGAACTGTGATGAATTTATCGGATTTATCTGCGGCATTATTTCTCAGGATTACGACCTGGAGCAGATGTATCTGGACAGCTTTTTGAAGATTGCCCATCTGGAGGGCGAGGATCTGACAGACGCTCTGACCCAGCTGAATGCTATCAGCGAGCAGTTTAAGGTAAACTTCTGCCTGAGCATTTCCGTAGAGGAGAATGAACTTCCTGAATTTGCAAAAGAACAGGTTATCATTTCCTGTTAAGATTGAGTGATTCTGCACAGTACATAAGAGGATGCCCTGAGTTCAGGGCGTCCTCTCGTTAAATATGGAGGAATTTGACGGGTGGCAGGAGCCGGAAAAAAGAATAAGAAGATTGTCAGATATCGACGCCCATTTAATATCGGCGTTGTCTTTTTTGGGTTTATTGCTGTATATCTGATAGTCTGTATCTATCTGTATTTCACCTCGACCCATATATCCGGGTATGAGGTTATCAAGGGAAATCTGGCGACAGATTACCGCTATACAGGCATTGCGCTGCGGACCGAGCAGGTCTATACGGCAGAGAAAGCAGGCTATGTCAATTATTACGCGTCGGAAAATGAAAAGGTGTCCGTGCTGTCTACGGTTTATACGGTGGACGAGAGCGGCAGGATGGCGGATATTCTCAAGGAGAACGCCGGAGAGGTAAGCCTTTCTGAGGAAGATTACACGGAACTGCGTTCCCAGATCGGCACCTATACAAGCAGCTTTTCCGATGTGGATTTTAATAGCGTATACAATTTTAAGACGAACATAGACAGCACCATTCTGGATCTGGTGAATCAGAATATGATAGACAGGCTGGACAG
>CAKRTY010000194.1 GCA_934402125.1 uncultured Anaerosacchariphilus sp.
GCCCTCCTGGGACTTTTCGGGATCGTCCCAGTAGCCGGGAGCCTCCATCTCTCTCTCTAATTCTTCGATTCGCTTTTCCTTATTAGCCAGGTCAAAGTGAATCCCTCAATTCTACTAATGGTCCCTGATAGCCGTTCAGTGTATATTTAAACTGATCTAATTCTACCATTTTCCCACCTCTTTCTTTTTCAAAATTCGCGCAGTCACGCTATTTTCTTAGTATAGCAAAAGGAGCCCTGTCCGTCAACAGAGCTCCTCTTTCTTCTTATTATAAAAGCATTATACCTCAAACATCAGGTCGCCGTAGGAGGGCATGGGCCACATCTCTTTATCGACGATCATCTCCAGGCTGTCAACCGGGGCGCGAAGCTCGGCCATAGCCGGTACGATTTCCTCATGGAAATAATGTGCCAGTTCGCTTCCCTCCGGAACCTCCTCAGACTTCTTATCCAGGTCGATCAGCTTCTGCAGGGCTACCTTGGTATCGGAAAGCAGTCCACTGGTCTCAGCCAGAAGCTCGCTCTGTACGCTTGCCTCCGCGCCTGCCGCGGTTACAGAGTTCACCGTGTCAGCCAGAGACTTGGTGTACTTGATGACCGCCGGGATAATCTGCTTGCTGGCAATATCGATCATAGCCTTCGCCTCAATGTTGATAGCCTTTGCGTAGGTCTCATACTGAATCTCCGCACGGGATTCCAGCTCGGCTTTGGTAAATACATGGAACTTCTCAAACAGAGCCACTGCCTTCTCGGTCGTCAGGGCCGGAATAGCGTCTACCATGGACTTAATGTTGGGCAGTCCCCGGCGCTCCGCCTCCTCTACCCAGGCGTCAGAATAACCGTTTCCGTTGAATACGATTCTCTGGTGCTCGGTCAGATATTTCTTGATCAGGTCATGAACCGCCAGATCAAAGTCTTCCGCCTTCTCCAGTACCTCACAAGCCTCCGCAAATGCCTCTGCCACGATGGTATTCAGCACAATATTCGGGGCTGCGATGGAATCCTTGGAGCCAACCATACGGAACTCAAACTTGTTGCCGGTGAAAGCGAACGGTGAAGTCCGGTTCCGGTCAGTAGCGTCCTTGGTCAGATCCGGCAGGGTCTTGACGCCGGTCACAAGCTTGCCGCCCTTCAGGCTGTGTGTCGCCTCGCCGGTGCTGATCAGCTGCTCTACGACATCCTCCAGCTGCTCGCCCAGGAATACGGAGATAATAGCAGGCGGTGCCTCATTGGCTCCCAGACGGTGGTCATTTCCCACGTCTGCAGCCGACTCACGAAGCAGATCCGCATGAACGTCTACAGCCTTCAGGATGCAGGCCAGTACCAGCAGGAACTGGATATTCTCATGGGGCGTGGTGCCCGGATCCAGCAGGTTGATACCGTCGTCTGTGGTAATGGACCAGTTGTTGTGCTTACCGGATCCATTGACGCCTGCAAAGGGCTTCTCATGAAGCAGGCACTGCAGTCCGTGACGGCATGCTACCATCTTCAGGGTCTTCATAACGATCTGGTTGTGATCCACCGCCACATTGGCCTCCGCGTAAATCGGAGCCAGCTCATGCTGTGCCGGCGCTACCTCGTTGTGCTGGGTCTTGGCTGTCACGCCCAGCTTCCACAGCTCCTCGTTGACTTCCTTCATGAAGGCAGCGATACGCTGACGGATATTGCCGAAGTAATGATCGTCCAGCTCCTGTCCCTTGGGCGGCATAGCGCCGAACAGAGTACGGCCGGTGTAAATCAGGTCTTTTCTCTGCAGGTATTTTGCCTTGTCAATCAGAAAGTATTCCTGCTCCGGTCCTACGGACGGGGTCACCTTCTTTGAGGTGGTATTTCCAAAGAGACGAAGCAGTCTCAGCGCTTCGGTGTTAATCGCTTCCATGGAACGTAAGAGCGGCGTCTTCTGATCCAGTGCCTCACCTGTGTAGGAACAGAAGGCAGTCGGAATACACAGAGTCGCTCCTGCCGCATCCTGTCTTACAAATGCGGGAGAGGTGCAGTCCCAGGCTGTATAGCCTCTGGCCTCGAAGGTGGCTCGGAGGCCTCCGGACGGGAAAGAAGACGCGTCCGGCTCGCCCTTGATCAGCTCTTTACCGGAGAAGCTCATCAGAACCTTACCGCTCTTATCCGGCGCGCTGATAAAGGAATCATGCTTCTCCGCAGTCACTCCGGTCAGCGGCTGGAACCAGTGGGTATAATGGGTGGCTCCCTTTTCGATAGCCCACTCCTTCATTTCATGGGCAATGACGTCTGCGGTCGCCAGATCCAGCTCCTTGCCCTCCTCGATGGTCTTCATCAGCTCCTTGTATACCTTTTTCGGCAGACGCTCCTGCATGACAGCGTCGTTGAATACGTTGGAACCAAAGATTTCAGCTACATTTGTAAATTCACTCATGATAGACTCCACCTTTCTGTCGTAGTGCGATCAGGATCAAAAGAGGGCGCTCCGGTTATCCCGGAACGCCCTCGTTCACATCGCTTTTAAATATGCTAATACCATACACCGCTTTTTTTCAAAAATCAAGCGAAAAATCGCAAACTATTCATTTTTTTGCAATCTCACAGATTTATTTAAAATAATTTTCGAAATTTCTATAAAATTGCATAAACCTATACTTCAAACAGCAGATCGCCGTAAGAAGGCATGGGCCACATATCCTTGGCCACCAGCATTTCCAGCTTATCCACAGGCTGACGCAGAGCTTCCATGGCCGGAACCACTGCCTCCTGAATATATTCTGCCCGTTCCTTTCCTTCCGCTTTTCCGGCTGCCCTTTCATTTTCCTCGCTCAGGGCCTTTAAGGCTGCCTTGGTAGCGGCCAGCAGGGAAGAGCACTCCTTCAGAAGCTCAATCTGTACGCTGATGTTGGCCTCCGCGCAGGCAGAACGAATCTGGTTGATGGACGTCGCCAGAGCCGTGGTGTACTGCAGGACGGAGGGAATGATATGCTTGCTGGCGATATCCACCATGGAGCGTGCTTCGATATTGATGGCCTTGGAATAGGCTTCATACTGAATCTCCGCCCGGGATTCCAACTCCGCCCGGGTAAATACGCCAAATTTCTCAAAGAGCTGTACCGTATGCTCCTCGGTCAGCACCGGAATGGAATCTACCATGGTTTTGATATTCGGAAGACCTCTGCGCTCAGCCTCTGCCACCCACTCGTCGGAGTAGCCGTTGCCGTTGAATACGATGCGCTGGTGCTCGGAAGCATACTGCTTGATCAGGTCATGCACCGCCAGATCAAAGTCTTCCGCCTGCTCCAGCACGTCGCAGGCGTCGGAAAACGCCTCTGCCGCAATGGTATTCAGCACCACATTGGGCTCTGCCACAGAATCCCGGGAGCCTACCATACGGAACTCAAATTTATTGCCGGTAAAAGCAAAGGGAGAGGTACGGTTCCGGTCGGTGGCGTCCTTGGCGAAATCCGGAAGGGTACGCACGCCGGTGTGGAGATGTCCCCCCTTCAGGCTGTGGGTTGCCGCGCCGGTGCTGATGAGCTGATACAGCACATCCTCCAGCTGGTCACCCAGATAGACGGAGATAATCGCAGGCGGAGCCTCGTTGGCTCCCAGACGGTGATCGTTGCCCACATCGGAAGCCGACTCCCGAAGCAGGGCCGCGTGTTTGTCTACCGCCTTCAGAATACAGGTCAGCACCAGAAGGAACTGTACATTCTCATGGGGCGTTCTGCCCGGCTCCAGCAGATTGATGCCGTCGTCGGTCGTCAGGGACCAGTTATTGTGCTTGCCGGAGCCATTGACTCCCGCAAAAGGCTTCTCGTGAAGAAGACACTGGAGGCCATGCTGGTAAGCCACCTTCTTCAGAGTCTCCATAATCAGCTGATTGTGGTCCACCGCCACGTTGCACTCGGCATAGATAGGCGCCAGCTCATGCTGTCCCGGAGCCACCTCGTTGTGCTGGGTCTTTGCCGACACGCCCAGCTTCCACAGCTCCTTATTCACGTCCTCCATGAA
>CAKRTY010000195.1 GCA_934402125.1 uncultured Anaerosacchariphilus sp.
GATTCTACCGTTGTATCAAATGTATTATTCATAAAAAAACCTCCTTCTGGTCCTTTCTGATTTCTGGTTGCCGTTTTGCGTTAGCCAAGTCTTCGGTATACAAACCGGATATTCTTATCCCGGTACAGCCTCCAGGCTATCCGGGCGACCGTAAACAGCCGGATACGTCCCTTTGCATACAGTTCGCCCTCCAGCACCGTCTCCTGGAAATCGGGCGTTACCTTCACATTATCCATAAAAAGCGGATAAAATATACTGATACCGCCCAGAATCTGACCGGTCAGGGCCGGATCCCCGGTACCGAAACGCACTCCTCCTCGCACCTTCCGCGGAAGCAGCTTTCCCAGCAACCTCTTTAGCTGGCTCCACGCCAGGCTTACTGCTGCCTTTGTGCGCTCGTCGGTGGCAAAACGCTTGATTCTTTTCATTTTAACATAGAACCGGTGCAATGTATATTTAAGATTTCTTAATTTTGATTTCACAGGGCTTCCGGAAGCCTTCTTTTTCTTATGATCCGGTTCTTCTGTCCGCTCCTCATTCGCCTTTTCAACCTCTTTTTCTACTGCTTCTGCATTCGTTTCTCCGGCGTCTGCTTCTTCCGTATTCTGCTCTGCGTCTGTTTCTGTCTGTTCCTCTCTGTCCGCCTCTGCGTCTTCCTCCCAGTCTGTGAAGACTTCCCTGGCTCCTTCCCGGATCTCCTGCTCTCCGGCCAACAGATCCTTTACCGTAAAGAACAGCACCTTCACCTTTGCCGAAAGCTCCCCGTCCCGGTAGCTGACCGGCAGCCTTATCAGGTGCAAAAGCCAGTGCACTCTTGCCTCCGCCTGCAGCTCTTCCTTTTTTCTGATGTGGATTTCGTACCGGACAGGCACAAAAAGAAGCAATGCCAGAACCAGAATTCCCAGACCCAGCACTGCCGCAAGAATGAGCAGCACTATTTTCAATATCATCAGAATACTATGCCACATGCTGTCATTTCTCCGTCCTGCCAAAATATTCCCGCACAGCGAAGCCTCCGGTCTGCCGGTAGATATCCCCTATCATCTCCTGCACCAGCTCCAGGGCCTCTTCATAGCCGGAAGCGATTCCCACCACAAAGAGATCCTGCCGATAAAAAGCAGGCTGCTTCAGATGAGCCGCATGAAAAATATCAAAGAGATTTTCCGGATTGGAAGCCAGGGTAATCAGATAAATGCTGAGCATTCCCATGCCGCGGTTGGCTTTTCTTATAATCTTATCCTTTTTCTTTGCCGTTTTATCTGTCAGATAAAGATGTTCCGCCCACTGCATCCGTGAATCCTCTCCATATTTGAAAAATGAGGGTATCGAAATCTGCTTGCGACACCCTCTCTTCCTACTTAAAAATACTTTTTATTGCCCCAGAGATTACTCTTTTTCAGATCCAGATACTCATTGTAAGCACGCTCCAGAATCTGCTTCTCATTGGAAAACTTCAGCAGATGATAGGCCTCATGGTACTTATAATAACCCGAATCTACAAAATACTCCTCGCGCTGTGGTTTACTGTAATAACTGTCTGCCATCATCAGATACCAGTGGACGTCCTTCTCAACGGTGTCCTCCGGCACGGTAAATGAATACTGGCTCTTGCCAATATATTTGATAATAGCAGCCTCTACGCCTGTTTCCTCGCGCACTTCTCTTAACGCCGTTTCTTTAAACTCTTCTCCCGGCTCTACAGTCCCCTTCGGCAGCACCCAGCCCTCGTACCGGTTCTTATAGTTCTTGTACAAAAGCAGGATCTTACCTCGAAATATTACCACACCGCCACAACTGGTTGCTTCAATCATTGCATAACCCCCTGTCCTGGTGTGTCTTAAACTAGGTATAGTATACCGCTTTTTGGGGAATTTGACAAGCGTTTGTTACTCTGTCCCATTCATCAGCTCGTTCAATGTTTTATTGGCGTACCATTCCCGGAAAATCTGACGGGCAATGGGTACGGCGTATTCGCTTCCGCTGCCCCGCTCCTCCACCAGTACGCAGACGGCGATATCCCGGCTTCCCGTATCGGAAAAGCCCACGAACCAGGCATGGCTCTTCTTCTTATCACTGGTGTATTCCGCTGTTCCGGTCTTGCCCGCTATCTCAAAGCCCAGATCCGAAAGCTTCTTTCCGGTTCCCTCCGTAACCACAGCCTTCATATATTCCGTCAGTGCTTCCGCCTCCTGCGCTGTCATAAGCGAACCATATTCCTCTGCCTCAAAGGTTTTCACAGTGGTACCTTTTGCGCTACGCACCTCGTCCAAAAGACAGGGCTTCATCAGCACGCCTCCATTGGCAATGGTGCCTGCCAGCATCGCCATATGAACGGGCGATACCAGGGTTTCTCCCTGTCCGATAGCCGTCATCATCCGCTGCGCCGGCGTCGCGTCTGCCGTCAGGGAAAAGGAGCTTTTGGAATACGTCAGCGGAAGCGGAAGCTCCCCGTTAAACAGAAGCTCTTCACAGGTATTTTTCAGGGAAACCTCATTCAGGGACAGGCCGATGGTGGCAAAGGCTGAATTACAGGACTTGGCAAAGGCCTTTGTCAGATCCTCCGTTCCATGGGCCTTCTTATTGTAACAGCTGATGGTATAATTGCCCTCTGTCACCTTTCCCTTACAGTTGTAGGTGAAATCCGCATAATCCTGGTTTTCCCGCATATATTCCAGGAGCGTCACAATCTTAAAGGTCGATCCCGGCGCATAGAGCCCCTGGGCTGCCCGGTTATAAAGGACGCTGCTTCCGGAGGAATCCTCCGACGTCAGGGTATCCCATTTTTCATTGATGGTGCCCGGATCAAAATCCGGCTTGGATACCATGGCAAGAATCCGTCCCGTCTCCGGCTCCAGCACTACAACCGCGCCCCGGTTCTTCCCCAAGGCGTCGTAGGCCGTCCGCTGCAGATCTATATCCAGTGTGGTAATCACATTGTCACCGGGACTTTTCTGATCCTTTACCTGATTTTTCAGCTGCTCCGCCGGAGAGATCCCGGAGGTCAGCAGATAATAATTGGCCAACTGCTCGATTCCCGTATTTCCCCGGGTGGAATACCCCACCACATGGGCGAACAGGTTCGCGTAAGGGTATTCCCGGGTTTCTGTCCCATCAGATGCCACCTTTGTTTCTGCCAACACCGTATCGTCCGAAGCCAGAATGCTGCCGCGAATGACACGCTCCGCGAAAGCGTCCAGTCTGGCATTGTAGGGATTGTTCACTACATCCGGACTTAAGACCGCGTCGAAATAGATAAAATATCCCGCCATCAGCGCAAACAGGCCGATGAACAGATAGGTAACCACTGCCAGCTCATGATTTTTCTTTTGCTTTCTTTGCTTTTCTTTCTTTTGTTCTGGCTGCCCGCTCTTTTTCAATCTGCAAATCCTCGTCTTCCTTTAATAGATACATTCCCTGGATAATATAAAACATCAGGATGCTGGATACCAGGGAGCTTCCGCCGTAGCTGACCAGCGGAAGCGTCACTCCTGTGGAAGGAATGAAACGGATCGCTCCGCCAATCGTCAGAAATACCTGGAAGCCGTAAAAGGTTCCAAAGCCCAGAGCCGTATATTTATAAAACCGGTTCTTAATCTGCATGGCAATGTTGATAAACATAATAAAGCAGCTCATACAGATCAGAATCAGGCAGAGGGCAAAGATACCGCCCAGTTCCTCCGCAATTGCGGAAAAGATAAAGTCCTGCTCCACCACCGGTATTTTATTCGGCATTCCCAGGTTCAGGCCCATACCGAACCATCTTCCGGTTCCAATGGCGAAAAGCGACTGGGTGATCTGATATCCCTCCTTTTCTATGACGCTGAAGGGATCTGTCCAGGCCAGCACCCGGACCCTCACATGGGCGAAGAGCCGGTATCCTATCACCGCAGCCACCGATCCGGCTCCCAGACCCGCCAGAAAATACAAAGGCTTTTTGGTAGCCA
>CAKRTY010000196.1 GCA_934402125.1 uncultured Anaerosacchariphilus sp.
CCATCAAGCCGCTGGACGAGGAGATCATCCTCAAGGCCGCCAAGGAGACCGGCAAGGTTGTAACTGCAGAAGAGCATTCTGTGATCGGCGGCCTTGGCAGCGCTGTTTGCGACGTTTTAAGCGAGAAGCTTCCGACTCCGGTGAAGAAGATTGGCGTATACGACGTATTCGGCGAGTCCGGCCCGGCAGTAAAGCTGCTTGAGAAGTACAAGCTGGATGGCGCTGGTGTATACGAGCAGATTAAAGACTGGCTGAAATAAGAATAGAAAGTTTAAAACAGATAGAAAAGGCAGGTTTCCTATTGGGGCCTGCCTTTTTGTCGAAATAATTTTCAATTCCCTCGACACCATTTGCCATATCTCACAGCCTGTCCATGTTACCATGCAGAAAATGAGCAGGGATATGGCTAATGAGGTGAGCATATGATTGAATTTGTATACAGAGAAAACGCAGAAGAGAAAGGAACAGAATGGAAACCGGAGCTTCCCAAAAATGTAAAACAAATAGGGGAGCCGGAGGAAAAACGAAAAATATATATTGAGGATTACGTGATAACCTACCTGAAACGGCTGGCGGGGGAAGAAATGCTGAACAGTAAGCTGGCAATTCTGCTGGGCGATACGGAACGGGCCGGAGGAATTTCCTATCTTTTTATAAAGGGCGCAGTGGGACTGAAGGATCTGGAGTATACAGAACAGGGAATTCCTTTTACGGATGAGGTCTGGGCAGAAATCTATGGAACGATGAAGGAATATTTTGCGGATTTGGACATCCTGGGCTGGTATCTGTCCCTGCCGGGGTATCCCATGGAGCTTTCCCAGGAACTTCTAAAGGTACATAGAGATTACTTCGGTGGCGCGGACAAGCTTTTGATGGTATCGGATTCCGCGGAGGGAGAAGCGGATTTTTTCGTTTATGAAAATGGGAAAATGTTGCGGCAGCGCGGCTATGCGATTTTTTATCAGCAAAATGAGGCCATGCAGCGCTATATGATCGAAACCGGGAACGGCGAAAGTATTGACGAGAAGGAACATTTTGAAGACCGGGCTATTCAGAGCTTCCGCACGATCATTCAGGAGAAAAAAGAACAGAACGGGCAGAAGAGGGTACTGACCTTTCTGTATATGGCCAGCACCTTTCTGGTGATGGTGGTGCTGGTTATCGGGATTACGCTTATTAATAATTATGAGAAAATGGAAGGAATGGAGACGGCTCTTCGGGAACTGTCGAATTCGCTGGAGCAGCAGGATTCGGAACTGGCAGACGCCTATGCAGATCTGGGACAGGCTGAAGATACGGAAGACAGCGGAAAGGAAGACGGGGAAAATACAGCAGATGCGGAGAGTGCTGTATCTCAGGAAAGCACCGCGGCGGACGAGCCGGCCGCCAGCGCGGACGTACCGTCACAATCCGGCACATCGGCTGATATATCCGAACAGGCATCGGATTCCGCTCCGGTTGATTCCAATGAGGATGCATCTGTTCCGGACAGCTATACGGTCCGCAAGGGCGACACCCTTCTGAAAATCAGTCGTCGGATATACGGTCGGGATGATGAGATAGACGCTATCTGCAGCCTGAATGGAATCGAAGACAGCGACCGGATTCTGGAGGGTCAAAAACTTTTGCTTCCCTAGGGGATCTGTGCTATCATAGCATAAAAAGAACAACAATGCGAAGGATAAGATCCCATGGCAAAGATTACAAAGCTTTATGATACGCCTCCCTATCAGGAACCGGACGGCGGTATGAAAGATTATAAAAAGAAACTGTTTCGGCACAGAGCGGGTGTGGGCGCAAGGTACCTCATCTGTGCGGTTGTGATTGCCTGCGGTTGTCTGGCGTTCCATCTCTGGTCTCAGAATAAGACCTATACTTCCTATGAAACGGTAGCTACTGCAGAACACAGCAGTACTGTCAACACCATGTATACAGAATACAATGGAAAGCTTCTGAAATACAGTAAAGACGGTATTTCCTGTCTTGGCTCCGGTAATGAAGCAGTGTGGAGCCAGACCTACAATATGCAGAATCCCATGGTGGATATCTGTCAAAGCGCGGTGGCTGTGGCAGATCGACAGGGCAATGCGGTATATGTTTTTGACGCCCAGGGTGCAGTGACGGAAATCAGTACGCTGCTTCCGATTCAGCAGATCAGTGTTTCTGCCCAGGGCGTGACAGCCATTTTGCTGAACGACAGTAACGTTTCCTGGATTTATCTCTATGATAAGGAGGGAAATAAGCTGGCAGAGTCCCGGTGCAGTCTGGATGAAACCGGACAGCCCATTTCCATCGGCATTTCACCGGACGGCAGCAAGCTGGCAGTGTCCTATCTGCAGGTACAGGAGGGCGCGGCAGACAGCTGCGTGGTTTTCTATAATTTCGGTTCCGTAGGAAGCAATTTTGTGGACAAGATCGTTTCTTCTAAGGTATATAGCGATACCATTATTCCCCGGATTAAATATATCGGGAAAGCAGTCTGCGCGGCGGTTTCAGATCAGAGTATTATCTATTATGAAGGCGCGGAAATTCCGGAGGAAAAGAATGTGGTGCCTGTGAACTCTGAGATAGAGAGCGTCTTCTGGGGCGACGGCCGTATCGGAATCGTAACCCTGGGCGATGATGAGACGGAAGAAAAAGAAGAGGAAGAGGGAAGATACCGGATCTGTCTTTACGATGCTTCGGGCAGAGAGATATTGACTAAGAAGACCAATCTGGAATACCGCCAGGTAAAACTGTCCGGGAAACACCTGATTCTTTACAATGAAAATGAGTGCGAGATCTACAGTGAAAAAGGTATTCTAAAGTATAAAGGTACCTTTGACAGTGTGATCGCAGATCTGTATAAAGCAAGTGGACGCAATAAGTTTGTTCTGGTATTTTCGGACAGAACAGAAACGATTCGCTTGCAATAACAAAGGAGAAATGATATGAACTGGCTACTGCCTGCCGTGGCGCTGTTTTTGGTATTATCTGCATGGGACGGACATCATAAAGGCTTTATCCGGAAAATTGTTGGGGTCTTAAGCCTGATTCTGACGCTGATTGTTACATCGGTGGTATCGCCCTATCTGCACACATTTTTAAAAGAGAGTACGGGAGTGTATCAATTCCTTCAGAATCGTATAGAAGGAAGTGATCTGGAGCTTCTGGACGCCTTACGTGTGCTGGGTATGGAAAATGCCGTCAGCGGTTATCTGACAGATGAGATTCTGCGGTGGGCGGCGTTCCTGATCGCGATGACTTTGGCGGGAGTCCTGATTCGGGGAATCGTATTCTCCCTGGGAATTGTGTCCCATCTTCCTATCCTTCATGGACTTAACAAGACGGCGGGCCTGTTGCTGGGCTTATGCGAAGGCGTCGTATTGCTTTGGATATTTTTTATAATTATTACGGTATGCGCATCCACCCGGGGTGGAGCTGAGCTTTTGAAAATGACGGCCCAGAGTGGTATTCTGTCCTGGCTGTATCATAACAACTTGCTCTTACAGTGGATGAATCTCTGAAAAATGGCTTAAAATCAAGGCTTTCAGAGCCTGGGGCGGAGAAATTGTGTCTAGTGTAGAAAAAGTTTTAAAAATTTTGAAAAAAGGTGTTGACATTCTCTTGCACCCGTGATAAAGTATAGAAGCTGTCGCGAGGGACAGCGGTTCACTTCAAAGCGAAGCAAAGAGCTTGAAAAACTTCTTCAAAAAAGTTAAAAAAGTTCTTGACAAGCGAGAATGAATGTGATAAGATAATCAAGTCGCTTCGGTGAGGCGGCAACGATAAATCAAAACGAACCTTGATAACTGAACAGTGTAAAACCTTGAAAATTCTAAGAGAATTAATTCAAGAACAGTTCGATTCTTAGTAATAAGAACGAACACCTTTTAACAGTAATACGGGAAAGAAATTGCTAGTTGTGATTTCTGGACCGGATTCAAACACTTAAACATGA
>CAKRTY010000197.1 GCA_934402125.1 uncultured Anaerosacchariphilus sp.
TCACCCCTTTTTTCTCTAGTATAGCAAAAAATGAGTGAAATATTCAAGTAAATCACAAAAAAATGAGCGACTTTTTCGACCAGCACAACATTTTTCTTTTTTACTGCCGGATATAGATTCCCTGTTCCTCAATCCAGTCCTGCAGATCGTTCTGGGCGTCCTCTGCCCAGGTCTCCGTCTTTTCCGCACAGGCCAGGGGCCGCCCGGTTTCCCGGAAATAATCCTCGATAGCCGCCGTCAGCTTTTCAAATTCATCTTCAAAGATACAGCTTTTCAGCGTGGCGTTCCGAATGCCGTCCAGACAGGCCCGGTAATCCATCCACAGAACGCTCTCCACCTCTTCCTTCTGAAGCTTCAAATCCCCGGTACGTCCGGTATACTCCATCAGATACACCCTGCTGTACTCATAGTTGATAAACGGCTTTCCATAAAATACATCTTTTACGTAACCCTTATGGGTGAACACCTCATGCAATTCCCCGGGCTCGGCTTTTACGCCCAGCTCTTCCCAAAGCTCCCGCAGCGCCGATTCCCGAAAATCCTGTCCTGCCGGGATATGCCCCGCGGAGGAGATGTCATAACAGCCCGGAAAAGAATCCTTATGGGCGCTCCGCTTCTGAAGCAGCACATCGGCAGATCCCCGGTCGGCCCGGTAACGCACCAGCCACACATGGGAGGTACCATGTAGATCGCCGTCCCGGTGCACCAGCTCCCGCTCCTTTGTTTCTCCCTTCCGGCTTCCGTCTTCCTTTCGCAAATCCAGCAACTCACTCATCTATCTTCCTCCTTCTCTCCGCCAGCAGCAGATCCACCGCGCGTCCATAGCTTTTAACCCCATCCTTCTGGGAATTGACTCTTAGATAGGTATCGTTCATTTTATCGGAAATATCCGCCACCCTTCCGGCAAAGCTTTTCCAGTAACGGTTGTGCTCTGCCAGATCGGCTTCCGCCCGGGCGCAGATCTCCTCCCGAATCGCGATCATCCGCTCCGGATTCTCCCGATACAGGGCATTTCCACTGTAGATATAAGCCAGCAGCGCTCCGCTGTAACGAAAGGCCGTGCTGTCCGAAGCCCTGCAGGCCAGGTAAGCGATAAAATTGGCCTCGTCCTCCCGCATAAAGCCCTTCAGATGAGACAGCTCATGGCAGACCGTGGAGGGCTTGTCCGGCTGCGGCATATCCCCGTTGTAATTGGCTTCTATGGTAAATGGACTGTATTCCCCCTGCAGCTGCTGATAAGACATATACCACCAGCTGAAAATCTGCTTGGGAACCGGATAATACCCGGCCAGTTCCGGATAGCTTTCCCCCGCCCGCTGCATGGCCTTCACCGCCTCTGTCCCCAGCTTTCGGCTGTCGGACAGGCCTTCAGGGGATTCTGTCTCCAGCTCCGCCGCAGCCTCATTGATTTCCTGCACCAGAGCTTCGCAAAGCTCAGCCAGCTCGTTCTCCGTAGACTTCTCTAAGGTAAAGCCAGCCCGTTCCGCGAAGGTCAGCCGCTGATAATTGATTCCGCAATTCAAAGTAAACAGAACAAATAAAACAATCGCGAATTTTACCACAATTGCTGCCAGCCTGCGCAGCCGAAACCGTCGCCGGATTACCAGAAACAGCCCGGCCAGCGCCGACAGTATTGCCGCGTAAATCAGAAGCTCAATCAGGGAAACGGGTACAAGGGCGCTTACGCGTCCCAGGCTTCCCACCCAGATCGGATAGATCTTTTCCGCATACCACTCCGCAAAGGCCGGAAAAAGCCGGGCCGCAAGATTCAGCGCCAGGGCAGCCAGAAGGCTGCCGCTCCAGCACACTGTACTCCTTTGTACCCGGCTTTTATGCTCCGCACGCCTCATGAAAGGGCGCTCTTCTTTTCATCGATTTCTCCCTGATACTCGTCAATCAGGATTTCCTTGCGCGCGATTTCCTCGCAAAGCTGCTGAAGCGGCGCGTCGTCGATACTGCCTGCAGCCGCGAAGCGCTCGTATACGATTTTTCCGATGGCCTCGTAATCCCGCTTCATGTCGCGTTCCAGACTGAAAATCTGATTCTTCAGCTTTGCCACGCCTGCTACCTCCGTAGCCTTGCGTCCCACCGTATCTGCCGCTCCTGTCACTGCTCTTCCGATGTTATCCCAGATCTTGTTGTCCATACTCTATACCCCTTTCTTTTTTATTCTATACATAAGCTCTGCCAGAGCTGTGGAAGCCGCTCCCACCAGAAACGGCATCAGCAGCTGACAGACCATGGTTTCATAAAAGCCAGCCATCAGGCATGCCAGCGCCGCAAAATTCCGTAGCAGCATATGCCACAGATAAATATTGGCGGAATCCCTTTCTCCTATCCGGGCCAGTAAAGAACCCTTTCCCAGATCCGGAAAAGCCAGCGCCAAACGGAATAGCCCCTCCGCTGTCAGGATACTGCCCACATACAGCTCGTCATATCCGCTCCACAGACACTCTACCGACGAAAGGAGCATACCGGCTGCCACAAGCGCCATTTCCGCGCCTCTGTGTAATCGCAGCGCTCCCTGCTTCTCCCGGCAGGCAAACCAGCTGCCCCACAGGAAAAACGGAAAGCCCGTCAGCCAGAAGCTTCGGATCCAGCGGACCGGCACCGCGATACCGGTCAGTCCTCTTCCCTCTCCCAGCAGCAGATTGGCTGCCAGCAGTACCGGAATCAGAAAATATACCCTTTCCTCCAGGCGCTTACGCGCCAGCAGCCGGTAAAACAGGTAGCAATACACCAGTGCGCCCATAAACCACAGATGGGGCGCCATGGCTGTCCGGTTAAAGAGCAGCAGATCGGACACCGTCCTGCCTCCGTCCGGGAAAAGCTCTGCTCCCATCTGCGCGAAGGTTCGCTGGGACAGAAAATACCGGATCGCGGCCCACAGGTAATAAACCGCCACCGCTCCCACATACAGCCGGAAGATATGGCTTTCCCGCCGTCTTAAGACAGCGTCCTCCCGTCCATAGGCGAAATATCCGCTGATCAGAAAAAACAGCGGCACCGCGAACCGGGCTATTCCTTTTATGATTTCCCCGGGAACGCCGGGCAGAGTACAATGAATCAGTACCACCGCGAAGGCGGCAATTCCCTTCCATACATTCAGACAATGATTTTTCATAGCTTATGACTGCTGCTCCAGTTCCAGCACGCCCCGCATGGAGATGAGCGGGCCGCCCCGGTGTTCTATATACTCTCTGGTTATGGTTACCCGCCCGATGTTGTCGTCCTTGGGAACCTCATACATGATATCCAGCATGAATTCCTCAATAATGGCGCGCAGGGCCCGGGCTCCCGTATCCCGCTTCAGCGCCTCCTCCGCGATGGCCTCCAGGGCTCCGTCGCAGAACTGCAGATCTACCTCGTCCAGGGCCAGCAGCTTCTGATACTGCTTCAGAATCGCGTTTTTCGGCTCCTTTAAAATCCGCACCAGCATAGCCTTGTCAAGCTTACCAAGTGTGCAGATAATCGGCAGTCTGCCCAGAAACTCCGGTATCATTCCAAAGCTCCGCAGATCCTCCACGGTCACCTTAGACAACAGATTCGGCTCTTTATCGTATTTGTCCTTCAGATCTGCCTGGAAGCCCATGGATGACTTCTGGTTCAGGCGCTCCTTGATGACATTTTCCAGCTCCGGGAACGCGCCGCCGCAGATGAAGAGAATATTCCGGGTGTTTACGGTAGTCAACGGAACCATGGCGTTTTTGCTGCTGGCTCCCACCGGCACCTCTACCTCGGCTCCCTCCAGAAGCTTCAGAAGGCCCTGCTGCACCGACTCGCCGCTGACGTCCCGGTGATGGGTATCCTTCTTTTTCGCTATCTTGTCAATCTCGTCGATAAAGACAATTCCCTTCTCTGCCTTTTCCACATCGTTATCCGCAGCCGCCAGCAGCTTGGAAATAACGCTCTCGATGTCGTCGCCGATATAACC
>CAKRTY010000198.1 GCA_934402125.1 uncultured Anaerosacchariphilus sp.
AAAGCCCTTCTTATGCTGCTTTGCTGCCAATTCTCCGGCACACGCATACAGCGGCTCGTATTCCTTGTACTCCAGATCCTTGCCCACATAGGTCTCCAGAACCTCGTAAGCCGGTTTTCCTTCCTCTGCCAGTCTGCCCAGCACCTTGTCTGCCAGAGCCTCTGCCAGATAATAGGTGTAGCCGTCTGCCGCCTTTACCTTGATATAGGTATCTGTCGGGTTCATACACAGAGCCACGTTGGAGGGCAGAGTCCAGGGCGTCGTGGTCCATGCCAGGAAATACGCGTCCTCGTCCTTTACCTTGAAACGGACGATGGCGGAACGCTCCTTAACCTGCTTATAACCCTGAGCCACCTCATGGCTGGAAAGGGGCGTACCGCAGCGGGGGCAATAGGGAACGATCTTAAAGCCCTTATACAGAAGCCCCTTCTTCCAGATCTCCTTCAGCGCCCACCACTCAGACTCGATATAATTGTCGTCGTAGGTAACATAGGGATGCTCCATATCAGCCCAGAATCCAACGGTACCGGAGAAATCCTCCCACATTCCCTTATATTTCCATACGCTCTCTTTACACTTGCGGATAAACGGATCCAGACCGTACTGCTCGATCTGCTCCTTTCCGTCCAGGCCCAGCAGCTTCTCTACTTCCAGCTCTACGGGAAGTCCGTGGGTATCCCAGCCGGCCTTTCTCGGAACCATATAGCCCTTCATGGTGCGGTATCTGGGGATCATATCCTTGATAACACGGGTCAGCACATGGCCGATATGGGGCTTACCATTGGCGGTAGGCGGTCCGTCGTAGAAGGTGTAGGTTTCGCCTTCCTTACGGCTGTCCATGCTTTTCTCGAAAATATGATTTTCATTCCAGAATTTTTCGATTTCTTTCTCCCGGCCTACGAAATTCAGGTCGGTTGATACCTTGTTGTACATGATTTTTCCTCCTTTAAAAATGCGCTGAAAAACAAAAAGGCTTTTGTCCTGTAACAGGACAAAAGCCGATCGCTTCTGTGAAACCACCTAATTACAACATGCCATCACATGTGTCTCCCATAACGGAGGAATTCCGCCGGTACCTAAAAATTCTTTCTCTTTGTATCCAGAATTCTTTCAGCCCGGAGCTCGGAAGTGATTTTCAAAAAGTCCTACTCGCACCGGGCTTCCACCCTCCCCGGTTCTCTGTGCCTTTTGGCGCTTTTCTACTCTCTTCGTCAATGCCTTTTTCCTGGTTCGCTTGTAATTGCTTACTAATCGCTAGTATACCCCGCTTTTGCAGGCTTTGTCAACTGTTCGCGGCGGTTTTCCCCACTTTTTTCTTAAAGATATTTAAACTTTTCGCCGAAGCCCTTGCACCGGTAATCGAAATAGCATATACTTAAATTTACATTTGTTACGAATTTTTATGCACATTTATATTCAGGAGTGTTTTGTTATGAAATTTTCACATAGATTCCGGTTTTTTACAGGTCTTCTGACCCTTTCCCTGGTGGGTTCCCTTTGTTTTGGCTCTGTTTCCGCGGACGCGGCCAAAAAGGCATCCCGGAAATCCGCCAAACAGATCGCTGCCGAAAAGGCTGCGGCGGAACAGCTGGAGGCAGAGCGGCAGGCCTCCTATAATAAGGAAATCAATTCCAATTCCATCGAAGACTGGCCCCAGGGACCGCAGATTTATGCGGAATCTGCCGTGGTCATGGAGGCTTCCTCCGGAGCGATCCTTTATAATAAGGATATGGATATGAAAAATTATCCGGCCAGCATTACAAAGATAATGACGGCGCTGCTCACCCTGGAGCACTGCTCCCTGGACGAGACGGTGACCTATTCCTATAACGCGACCCATACCATCGACGCGGGAAGCAGCAGTATCTATACCACCGAGGACGAGCAGCTCACCGTGGAGCAGTCTCTCTACGCTCTGATGCTGGAATCTGCCAACGAGTGCGCCAACGGCCTGGCAGAGCACATTGCCGGTTCCATTGACGCCTTTGCGGAAATGATGAATCAGAAGGCGGAAAAGCTTGGCTGTACCAACACCCATTTCACCAACGCCAACGGCCTCCACAATGACGAGCACTACACCAGCGCCCATGACATGGCGCTGATTACCAGGGCGGCGATTCAGAATGAGGATTTTCTCCGTATCTCCGGCACCGCCAAATATCAGATGCAGCCCACCAACAAGCGGGACGAAATCACCTATATGACCAACCACCACTACATGATTGCCCCCTATAAGGGAATCACCAAGTATCTGGACGATTCGGTCATTGCCGGAAAAACCGGCAACACCAGCGTGGCCAAGGGAACTCTGGTTACGGTCGCGGAGCGGAACGGCATGACCCTCATCGTGGTTACCATGCGTACCCAGTCCACCGGCGAAAGGGGCGTACCCCTATTTACTGATACGGCGCTGCTGCTGGACTACGCTTCCGAAAATTTCAGCAAGATTAATGTGGCGGATAACGAAACGAATTTCTCCGTATCCAATTCCAACGCTTTTTATGTGGGAAGCGCCATCTTCGGTCAGTCCAAACCACTGATTCAGATCGACAGCAATGACGGTATCGTGCTTCCCAACGGAGCCTCCTTTGCGGACGCCTCCCCGGAGCTGACCTTCCAGGACGAGAATTCAGATTCCAATGTGATCGCCACCTTATCCTACACCTACCATGGAGAGCCTGTGGGAACTGCTTCCATCGAGCTTACCCGGGATAATTTACAGGAATTTACTTTTGATAAAGAAACGGAAGCCACCCAGGATACTGACACCGCCGAAACAGAGGAACCCATTCAGCAGAAGCATTTCATTAAAATCAATGTGCGGCTGATTCTGATCGCTGCCGGCCTGATTCTGTTGCTGTTCCTGCTTTACCGTCTGTTTCGACATCTGATGAATACCTTCCGGTTCTCCTTCCGTCTGCCGAAGCTTCGCAGAAGACGTCCCCGGAACCGGCGCGGTTCCTACGGAGCGCCCCGGAAACAGGCAAAAAATAAGCGCCCGGAGAACCGTTATCACCGGACGCCAAAGGATCGTGGAGGTTGGGACGATCTGGACCTATAATTTCAATAGTTCTCTGGCCTCTGCCAGCCGTTCGTCAAACTGTTCATAGAAGTCCCTGTCTTTCTCCCAGGGCTTCTGATAAAAGTTCTTCAGAATATAAAGATCCACCATTTTCTGATATTGTTCACCGTCCTGCTCTCCCAGCCGGGCGGTGATTTCTTTCAGGAAATAATGCCAGTCAATGATGAATTTCTCATTGCGCTTCAGATCCGGCGTGTCAATCCATTTCTGCACCTTCACCTTCAGTTTGGGCTCTTTGGGACATTCGTGCACCTGCAAGAAATACTGAAAGCCGTGATTCTCATAAAACCGGCCCAGCGGAAAGATCCGGCAGAAGCCCGGCCGCAGCGCATGAATACTGCAGCGCCCTTCCCCATTCAGGAAGCCACAGCGTTCATTTTCCCCGGAGGTCTTCATATTCGGCAGGATAATCCCCTCCACCAGATTCAGCTCCAGCTTGTCCTGCAGAAGCGCCTCAAAGCTCACCTGCAGTCCCGCAGTCAGCCGCCACACATCGTAAGGGTCCAGAATAATCGTGCTTCCCATACTTTCGCAGCACTGGGAGCAGCCTGCGCAGCCGCCGCAGTCCGCCTTCACCATATCCCGCAGACCATAGAGCCTTCCGTCGGAAACCTCCTTCATATCAATCTCACGTTCCATTGTTTTTCTCCTTGTCTGTTTTCTTATTTTATGGTACACTGTTCCAGTGAGGTCAGTCAAGACTGACTCGCAGGTTTCTGATAACAGCCGGAGCCAAAGGGTTGAAAAAGCCCGGATATGCGGCATGTGTTCCCATAGTTAAATGGATATAACAAGCGCCTCCTAAGCAC
>CAKRTY010000199.1 GCA_934402125.1 uncultured Anaerosacchariphilus sp.
CCGTAGCCATAGGAATAAGCATGGAAAATGATACCTGTATAATAATTATATCTGCTCAGCATGCTCAGGTCAAAGGTTACGTACTTTTCACAGCCCTTTTCCTTCAAACCAATGTAAATTTCTTCCAGACGCTTCAGGGCCTTCAATGCGTCCTCATTGTCCGTCAGGTCTCTGGCTTTCCGGAGCGCGTCCTCACCTCCGGTCAGGGTGGCCATCTCCAGGAAGGTGGAGCGCAGGCTCTCTGACATTTCAAAGCTGCTTAAAAGCTCCTCGGCGCCGAAGCGGTTCTTATCGGAAATCAGCCTGCGCAGGCTTTCCTCTGCCGCGCTTCCGATTCCTGCCTCCCGAAGCAATGCCTTGAAAAATTCTACCTGTCCGATGCTGACCTGGAATTCCTTCAGTCCTGCCTCCTGCAGTGCTTTGATCAGTACGGAAATCAGCTCCACATCGGAAGCGACGCTGCCGTCTCCCATAAGCTCGGCGCCCATCTGGGTGGTTTCCTTCAGACGTCCCTGATATTTGTCATAGTTGATAAAGGTATTGCCCATGTAGCAGAGTCGGATGGGCGTCTCATCGTGAAAATATTTGGATACTGCCCGGGCGATGGAAGGAGTCATATCCGGCCGGAGCACCAGCGTATTGCCCTCTTTATCAAAGAATTTATAAAGCTCCCGGGACGGAACCGTACCGACTTCCCGGGAAAATACATCGAAGAACTCAAAGGTAGGCGTTTCAATGCCCTGATACCCGCAGCCGGAAAGCACCCGGTATAGGAGCTGCTGTAGTTCAAACTTCTGTACAAATTCATTTCCGTAGATATCCCGGACACCCTCCGGGGTATGTAACAGCGGATTCTGATTTTTCATCGTATTTTTTGCCTCCTCAAACACTTTATTGATTTACCATTATAAAGTGTTTATTCCTGTTCGTCAATTACTTTCTGGATTCCGTCCAGATAAGGAACCAGATAGCCTCCATGGGGCTTGAGCACAAATGCCGGATCGAGCTCATCGTGTCGGAAGCTTTTCCGGCCGCCTTTCTCAGCCCGATCCCAGAATTCCTTCATGCGCCAGTATGGAAGAAAATAGAGTTCATTTCGCTTTGCGAAAAGAATAATCAGGAACGCTACGCCCTCCTGGCGCTCAAAATCGCCCATAAATTCCACCTGATGCGCGTGGATATTCTGCAGGGGAAAGGTATCCGTATCACATTCCTTGGCGTCGAAGCAGACAGGGATTCCCTGAACCGCCCCGATGTAGTCCACGGTGCTCTTCTGATCAAAATAAGCCAGCGTAATATGACGGTGCTCTTTATCGATTTTCATGGGAGTAATGGGCGTCGGTACCTTCTGAATCAGTGCCAGTCCCTGCTCCCTGTATTTGTCATTTGTCCGATTGATGAGATCCACCAGGGTCGATCCGCGGAGGCCTCTGGAATTCCAGGTTGCCATAGGATTCCTCGCCTTTCTGTCTGCCGACATGATTCATTATATGGAAAATCCAGCCGTTTTACAAGGAGATTTTCATAAAAAGGACCGTGGCAGGGAAATGTAGAGATAGTTCCACATTTCTCTGTCACGGTCCTTCGATATCGGTGTTCCCTGGTTTCGGTCATTCCTCTTCCAGCACCCGGTGAATGTGCAGGGCCAGATACATTTTTTCCTGACTGGAGAGCTTCTGGTGAAACTGCTCCATCACATAAATCTGGATCTTTTCCACGCATTCGAATTCTTTTTGGCAGCTGGAGTGGATCTGCTCATAGAGCAGACTGTTCTTTTCGTCGGGAAGCTGGTTGCGGCTTACAAGCCGCTGAGCGAACAGCCGTACATGGGTCACATACCTGGAATAGGAAGTGCTGTCCTCGTTGTAGGTGATGCCAAAGGCATATTTTACAATATCCAGCACCGCGTCCAGCGTCCGGGAAATCAGCAGGTTCTGACTGTTGTAGGGATGATTGAACTGAGCGTTGATGAAATGAAAGGCGATATTGCCCGCCTCGTCCGCCGGGATCTCCAGATCCAGGCGCTCCCGCATCAGGTTCACCGCATATTCCCCCACTTGAAACTCCTGGGGATTGAATTTTTTCATTTCCAGCGTGTAAAAATTCTGCAGAACAATGCCTTCCCGTACCCGCTTGGCCGCAAAGGACAGATGATCCGTCAGGGACAGATAGATATGATCCATCAGTTTCATATCGAACTGTTCAATGGCATAATCAATCACCGCCTTGGCCAGCTCAAAGAAGACGCTGTCTGTCTCTGCCGCCAGACGGATGATGTTCCGGGAGACCTCCTTGTCCTTGAGAACAAAGACCTTTTCAATCTCGCTTTCCTGAAACTCATATCCTATGGACTTGTGAAAGCCGATTCCCTTTCCCATGAGAATAGACTCCTGGCCCGCGTTGTCCAGCGCAAGCACCAGCGAATTGTTCAACACCTTAATGACACGCATGGTATTACAGATTCTCCCCGTTTGTCTTAATTACATTTTGATACCAGTAGAAGCTGTCTTTCTTGATTCTTCCCAGATCCTTCAGGTTGAAATCATCACGGTTGATGTAGATAAAGCCGTAACGCTTCCGGAAGCCCTGATGATATGAATTTTTTGAAAATGTTTTGTGTAGAACAACGAAAAACCGTGGCTTTTTTACTCGCCACGGTTCAAAACGTTCATAAAAAGCCTGGGAAGGGGAGCTTCGTACTGCTGCCCCGAAAGATTGGAAAGCGCTCCGGTAAGCTCCGGCAGCTCCAGCCGGTAAGCGTGAAGAAGCTGATATTCCAGGCCAAAATTTTTCCGGAATTCCGCATTCACCTTCGGATTGCCGTATTTGGTGTCGCCGATGAGGGGATGTCCGATGCTGGCCAGATGGGCGCGGATCTGATGGGAACGGCCGGTAATCAGATTGATCTCCAGATAGGTATAAGGCTTTCCGTTGTAAGTCAGCTGTTTTAGCGGCACATATTCCGTACAGACAGGCAGGGCGTCCGCTCTCTTCTCCTGATAAATCTGTACCTGGTTGGTCCGTTCGTTTTTCAGAAGCCAGCCTTCTATGCGCTGCTTTTCCCGGATACTGCCCACTGCAATGGTCCGGTAATATTTATGGAGATTCCGGACGCGGAACAGTTCATTCAGCTCCTGAAGTCCCCGAAGGCTCTTGCCCGCCGCCACCAGTCCGCTGGTATTCCGGTCAAGGCGGTTACAGATACCGGGACGGAAGCTGCGCAGACTTTCCTGGGTGACCTCTCCGCTTTCTAACAGGTGCTCCGTCAGGTATTCTACCAGGGAGACGTCCGAGGGCTTTGCCTTCTGGGACAACAGACCTGCCGGTTTATTGAAGAAAATGACATGTTTATCCTCGTAAAGAATTTCCGGCCGAAGCTTCGCAGGCAGCTTTTTCTTAAGACTGCTTCCCGTTTCCGGGGTTGTTTCTTTTCCTGTTTTTCCTGCCATACCGGAAAAGCCGTCGATCGTTTCGTCTGCCAGAAACAACCGGATCTCGTCTCCGGCCTTCAGCCGCTCCTTCCCCTCTGCCCGTTTTCCGTTCAGGGTAATATTCTTTTTCCGCAGCATTTTATAAAAAAAGCTGGCGGGAGCTTTATCCATATATTTAGCCAGCAGCTTGTCCAACCGCTGTCCGGCTTCATTTTCTCCTACGGTCAGAAGACGCATGGCGTTCGTTCCTTTCTCATGGTTTTACAGGGAAAGCGCAAGGACCAGTCCCCGGATCAGCTGCTCCCGGTTCAGGGTAGGGTAACGTTCGTCCGGCGTAAACGGAATCTCCTCCGGCCCCCGTTTGGCCAGCGCGTCAGCCCGGTCCAGATAGGTCT
>CAKRTY010000200.1 GCA_934402125.1 uncultured Anaerosacchariphilus sp.
GATATGGAGAAATTCCCGCGTCTGTTCAAACGGGCGATTCCCTTCCGCATGAATATCAGGCTGGAAGATTTTGTAAAAGAATACATCTGTATGGAGCAGGATATCCACATCGAGGATATGCAGGAGAGCGTAAGGCTCTATGGCCGCATGTGCCGGAAAATCGAGGCTGCCATGGGCGAGATCGCGGAGCTGAACCGGATCGAGGAGCAGTACCGGGCCTTCGAGGAGGGACAGGAGCAGCTGGCGGGACTTCATTACCGGCAGGAGAAGCTCCGGGTGCTGCAGCTTCAGGAGGAGATCCGGAAAACCCAGGAGCAGCTGGGGCTGTGGCAGGCGGATCTGGAGCTTCTGAAGGAAAAGGAACAGGAAAGTGAGCAGCAGTCGGCGGATCTGGAGCGGCAGTACCACGAGATCAATATGCAGCTGACCGATACGGGCTACGCGCTTTTGGAGGAGAAGCTTCACAGCCTGGAGGACGCGTCTGCCCGCCTGGGACGGAGCGAGGAAAAATGGAAGGCGCTGTCCGCCCGCTTGGCAGCCTGGGAGGACGTGGAGAGCGTGTCCAATCAGGCCCTGAACGATATGGATAAATTCCGGGACGGAAGGATTACAGCGGAGGAAATCGCCCGGCTTAAGAAATCACTGGCCGGAGTCCACGGGGAAGCGGACAGCGAACAGCGCGAGGCGGCTTCGGAGCTGCGGGGCCTGAAAAAAGAGGCCAGGCTGCTCGAAGGGGAGCTTGGGGAGCTGCGCTCCGGAAAAACCTCTTACCCCAGAGAGCTGACCCTTGCCCGGTCGGAGATCGAGCAGCAGCTTTACGAGAAGCTGGGAAAGCGGGTGCAGGTGCGGATTCTGGCGGATCTTCTGGAGATTCGCGACGAGAAATGGCGCAACGCCGTGGAGGGCTTCCTGGCATGGAATAAGCTGGCCCTGATGGTGGAGCCGAAGTATGTGAAGGCTGCCATGGAGGTATACGAGGGCCTGGATCCGAAGAAATACTGGCGGGTATCCGTGGTGGATACGGAGCGCCTTACGAAAGAGGAACGGCAGGTGAAGCCGGGCGCGCTGGCCGAGGAGGTAAAGGCCGGGGAGACTTACGTCAAGGCTTATGTGGATTTCCTTCTGGGAAATGTGCAGAAATGTGAGAATACGGAAGAACTCAGATCCTGCCGGACAGGCGTGACCGCGGACTGCCGTCTGTACCAGAACTATCAGCTGCGCCGTCTGAACCCGGACAATTACACCAAGTACGCTTACATTGGCGAGAAGAGTAAGCAGCAGCGGCAGAAGGAGCTTTCGGCCCAGCTGGAGCGTCTTCAGGAGAAGCTGGCCCGGTATCAGAAGGCGGAGGCGCTGGCCCAGGAGATTCTCTCCCTGGAGTATCTGCCGGATACCACAGAGGAATATCAGAGCCTTCTGGAAGATGTGAAGGAAAAGCAGCAGAAGGAACAAGAGCTTGGAGAACTTAGAAACCGGATGGAAGAGCTGAATTCCGGTATCGTGGAGGAATTAAAGGCAGGCCGGACAGAGATCACCGGAAAGCAGAATGCGGTCCGGGAGGAGCTAGACCGGATAAAACGCCAGATTTGGGAAAAGGAGCGCGCCCTGGAGAACGGAAGCGCCGGACTGACTGGGAAAAACGAGGAGCTTCTGAATGCCCAGAGTATGCTTCGCGGCTCGGACCGGGACGAGGAAGCCTTTGGGGCTTATATCGGGGAATACCGAAATCCCCGCTACGCAAAGCTTCTGGAGGAGACGGCGGAAGCCATGGAGCAGGCGGAAGCCGCCTGTGAGGAACGAAAAGACCGTCTGGTGGAGGTCCGGACGCAGTATCTTAGAAACCACCCCCAGCGGGATTTCTCCGCGTCGGCGGAGAATAACGAGGATTACCGGAAGCTGCTTTCGGAGCTTCAGTGCGGAGAGCTGGAGGAGTACCGGAAAAAGGCGGGCGCCCAGGCCAAATCTGCGGTGGAGCATTTTAAAGAGGACTTTATCTACAAGATCCGAAGCGCCATCCGGGAGGCCTATGTACGCCGGGACGAGCTGAACCGGATTATCCGGAACCTGGATTTCGGAAAGGACCGTTATCAGTTCCGCATTGGCCGGAGCAAAGGCCGGGACGGGGAATTCTATGATATGTTCATGGACGAGGATCTGAATATCGATCCGTCTGCCCTGTCGCCCTCCGTGGAACATCAGATGAACCTGTTTTCCATGAGCCACGAAAATAAATACGGCCACATGATCCGCGAGCTTCTGGATCTCTTCATTCCGCCGGAGAACGCCACGGCAGCGGAGCTGGAGGAAGCAAGGAAAAATATGGAAAAGTACGCGGATTACCGGACTTATCTCTCCTTTGAGATGGAGCAGATCGTGGAGGGTGATGAGCAGCGTCTGGTCATCGGCCTCAGCAAAATGATTAAGAAGAATTCCGGAGGCGAGGGACAGAACCCGCTGTACATCGCGCTCCTGGCAAGCTTCGCACAGGCTTACCGGATCAATCTGTCCGCCCGGGCGTCCAGACGCCCCACCATCCGTCTGGTAGTGCTGGACGAGGCCTTTTCCAAGATGGACGCGGAGAAGGTGGCAAGCTGTATCGATCTGATCCGGAGTCTGGGCTTCCAGGCCATCATCAGCGCCACCAACGATAAGATTCAGAACTACATTGAAAACGTGGACAAGACCTTTGTGTACGCGAACCCCAACAAGAAAAATATTTCGATTCAGGAGTTTGAAAAGAAGGATTTTGGGGAACTGGTAACAGAGGAGTAAGAGGAAAACCGGAAAGGGGAAGGTATGAGAAGAGAAAAGAAGGAACGCGCAGAGCGGCCCGGAAAGCGGGTAGGCTTTAAGACCATTCTGCATTTTATCGAGATTCTGGCCATTGCGGCGGCCGTGATCTTCGTGACGGCGAAGGTGACGGATAAAAATGAGCCCAAGCTTACCAATTCTTTTATCAGCAACAAGCTGGAAACCGTCAGCGAGCTGACCACGGCAAAGCTGACCTACAACGGACTGGTCTATTATTCCGACGGGAAAATTCCCTTCCTGACCCAGAAGTCCTACACCATGACCTACCGGTCCGAGGTCCGGGCCGGCGTAGACCTGTCCCAGGCGAAAATCAAAGTGACGGACAGCCAGGTGGAGCTGACCCTTCCGGCTGTGGAGATTCAGGAGGTAACGGTGGATTCCGATTCCATTCAGTTTTATGATGAAAAGGCCGCCCTTCTGAACTGGTCCAAAAAAGATGACGTGGTGGAGAGCATCAACGCGGCGAAAAAGGACGTGGAGGAAAAGGTGGACTATAACAGCCTGAAGGCAGAAGCCCGCGCCCAGACTCAGACGCTTCTCACCGGCCTGTTCGACGGCATCATCGGCGAGCGCCAGCTGGTGGTGAAATTCGAACAGTAGAAAAAAAGGATGACATTTGTGAATGTATTCAGAAATGTCATCCTTTTTTCATGGAAGGATATTTAATTCAGTCTGAAATAGCAGGTATTCTTCCCTTTTCCTTCTTTTTTTAACTCTCCGGCTGCGACCAGCTTACGCAAGGCCCCCTCAATGGAGCTGTCACTGAGCGTCGGGCAAAGCTCGCGGATGTCCTGCTTATTGAACCGTCCGATTCTATTCTTGCTTGCTCTGCGTACCATTTCCAGTGCGGGCAACTTGGTTTCTACAAGCGCCACACGATCCGCAAAGTCCTTATATGCCGCAAGGATCGTTCCCAGCAGGTACTTGATGAAAGGCACTACATCCTCGGTGCCTTCATGCCAGCCGGTTTGCGCCTGTGCAAGCGCATCATAGTAA
>CAKRTY010000201.1 GCA_934402125.1 uncultured Anaerosacchariphilus sp.
GAACAGCAGCGAGTTGCCCTGGCGAGGGCTTTGGTAAACCGGCCGAATATTCTGCTGGCCGACGAGCCTACCGGTAACCTGGATCCGAAGAATTCCAGAGAGATTATGAAGCTTCTGGAGACCATCAACGAGCGCGGTACGACCGTGCTGGTGGTAACGCATAACCAGGAGATTGTAGATCAGATGAAGAAACGGGTAATTGTCATGAACAAAGGCGTCATAATCAGTGACGAGCGCAACGCTGGGTACACACAGAATGCGAATTAGTTCCATCGGCTACTGCCTGAAGCAGGGCCTGAAAAATATCTGGCGTAACAAAATGTTTTCCCTGGCGTCGGTTGCCACCATGTCTGCCTGCATTTTCCTGTTTGGGATCTTTTTCTGTGTGGTAGAGAATTTCCAGTATATGGTAAAAGAGGCGGAGAAATCCGTGGCGGTTACGGTATTCTTTGACGAAGGAATGTCCGAGGAGGACATTCAGGCTATTGGTGAAAAAATCCAGGCCCGGAGCGAGGTGTCCGAGGCGGTCTTTGTATCCGCGGAGGAATCCTGGGAACAGTACAAGGCGATTTACTTTAAAGATAACCCCCAGCTTGCGGAAGGCTTTGCAGATGATAATCCGCTGGCCAATCAGGCCCATTATGAGATTTATTTGAAGAATGTGGAACAGCAGGAGAGCCTGGTAGAATGGCTGGGCAGCGTGGAAGGCGTCCGTAAGATTAATCAGTCCGCCCAGGTGGCAGATATTCTGACCAACTTTAATATGCTGATTGGTTATATCTCTGTGGCAGTGATTATTTTGCTGCTGTGCGTATCGGTCTTTCTGATCAGCAATACGGTCACTATCGGTATCGCAGTCCGCAAAGAAGAAATAGCGATCATGAAGCTGATTGGAGCCACCAACGGCTTCGTCAAGGCCCCCTTCGTAGTGGAGGGTATTATCATCGGAATTCTGGGCGCTGCTTTTCCGCTGGCGCTGCTGTATTATCTGTATACACAGCTTGTGGGCTTTGTAGGAGATAAGTTTAATGCGCTGACAGGGCTTCTGCAGTTCCTTCCGGTAACAGAGATGTTCCGGATTCTGCTTCCGGTGGGCCTGGCGCTGGGCGTGGGTATCGGTTTCTTCGGCAGCTTCTTTACGATTCGGAAGCACCTGAAGGTTTAGGAAGTTAAGAAAAGGAAAAACGGATGAAAAGAACGCGTGTGGTAAGCGCACTTCTGATAGCGGCGCTTGCGGTTGGCTGTATTTTCACGAAAGATAATCTGAGGGTATCGGCGACAGAGGCACAGATTTCTACGGACGGCTCTGACGCGAAGACCACCCGGACGGAGAAGATTGACACCAGCGATCTGGAGGATAAAAAGCAGGATACGTTGGATAAGATCAAGGATATCAAGTCCGATATCAGCGATGTGAAAAAGAAAATTTCCGATTTGAAGAACAGTAAGAGCAATCTGGAAACCTATATTTCTAAGCTGGACACGGAGGCCAATGATCTGGCAAAGCAGATCGAGCGGCTGAACGGGGATATCGCGGCAAAAAAAGAAGAAATCACAGCGGCGGAGGGCGAACTGGAGGAAGCAATCGCGACGGCGGACCGGCAGTATGAGGATATGAAGAAACGGATCCAGTACCTCTATGAGAACGGGAATCCGTCCTATCTGGAATTGCTGCTGACGTCGGAAAGCATGGCGGATTTTCTGAACAAATCCAGCTATGCGGAGCAGATGACGGCCTACGACAGGAGCATGCTTGAGGAATATATCGCCCAGAAGCAGGCGGTAGAGGAAAAGAAAAAGCAGCTGGAAGCCGAGAAGGAAGAGCTGGATGCTATGGCGGACGCGGCCGCTGAACAGAAAAAGACCGTGGACGCGCTGATCAAGACTAAGACAGCCCAGATTCAGAGCTATCAGAGTCAGATTGACAGCGAGAACAGCAACGCGGAGGAATATAAGGCGGATTTGGCCAAGCAGCAGAAGCTGCTCGATCAGATTGAACAGCAGATTGCGGCGGCAGCGGCGGCCAACGCCCAGGAGGGCGACGGCGATGGCGGAGCCTCCGGCTTCCTGTGGCCCTGCCCCAGCAGTAAGCGGATCACCAGTGGCTTTGGAAAACGCGCCCAGCCCACGGCGGGAGCGTCGACCAATCATAAGGGGATTGATATCGGTGCTTCCTATGGAGCATCGATTATAGCTGCGGCAGGCGGACGGGTGACTACAGCTACTTATAGTAGCTCCGCAGGCAATTATATTGTTATTTCCCATGGAAACGGTCTGTCTACCGTATACATGCACTGCTCCGCACTGTATGTGAGCGCCGGACAGACGGTAAGCGCCGGACAGTCCATCGCCGCAGTGGGCTCTACCGGATATTCTACCGGCAACCATCTGCATTTTGGCGTGATTAAGAATGGAAGTTATGTAAACCCGCTGGGTTATGTGGGCTAGACGGAATTGGACGAAGGATAAGGACATATACTGGAATTATGGAAAACAAAAAGCAGTTTATCAGGGGAATCGCCGTCGGTGTGGTGGTAACTGCGCTGGTGGCCGGAGGAGCCTTCTTTGGCAGCAGGGCTCTGACAAAGGTGTCGGACGACAGAAAAACAGAAAGCGGCCAGCTGAATCTGACCAGCTCGGAGGTGGAGGGAAAGCTTACCGAGATTGAGGCGCTGGTCCAGAAGTACTATCTGAATGAGATTGACACGGAAAAGGTAGAGAATTATCTCTACAAGGGTATGATTGCCGGCCTGGACGACGCTTATGCGGCTTATTACACAGAGGAAGAATACAAAAGCATGATAGATTCCACCAACGGAAGCTATTTTGGCATTGGCGTGGAAATGAGCCAGAATATGACCACCGGAATCATCACCATCACCCGCGTCTTTGAGGGATCGCCTGCGGAAGAGGCCGGACTTCTTCCGGGAGATCTCATTTACAAGGTGCAGGATACAGAAGTGACCGGAGAGGATCTGACCAAGGTGGTTTCCATGGTAAAGGGAGCGGAAGGGACGACGGTTCCGATTTCCGTAGCCAGGGAAGGGGAAAGCGATTATCTGACCTTTGATGTGGAACGCAGAACCATCGAGATCGCTACGGTAGATCACAGGATGCTGGACGGCAATATCGGCTATATTTCCATCGCCAGCTTTGATGATGTGACGGTCAATCAGTTCCTGACCGCTTTGGAGGATCTGGAAAATCAGGGAGAAACTGCGCTGATTATCGACCTTCGCAACAACGGAGGCGGCCTGGTGTCCAGCGCAGGCAGCATTCTCGACCGTCTGCTTCCGGAAGGTCTGATTGTATACACGGAAGACAAATACGGCAACCGGGAGGAACTGAAGTCCGACGCCGAGAATTATTTCGATAAACCGCTGGCTGTCCTGGTCAACGGAAACAGCGCCAGCGCTTCGGAAATCTTCGCCGGGGCCATCAAGGATTACGGGCTTGGCACGCTGGTGGGAACCCAGACTTTTGGCAAAGGTATTGTCCAGAAGGTGTATCCCTTAAGCGACGGAACGGCTGTGAAGCTGACCGTATCCAAGTATTATACGCCGAAGGGCAACAATATCCACGGAATCGGCATCGCGCCCGATGTGGAGGTAGAACTGGACGCGGACGTGGCCAACGCGATCACGATTCCGGAGGAGAAGGATAATCAGCTTCAGAAGGCTGTGGAGATCCTGACAGAAAAATAGAGAATGTGCCAACGGCACATTCTTTTTTCTGTAAATCTAAAAATATTCTAAAAAGTCATAAAAATCTGTAAAACCCAATGTGACATAACATGTA
>CAKRTY010000202.1 GCA_934402125.1 uncultured Anaerosacchariphilus sp.
CTTCGCCGCCTCCGCCGGACCCTGGGGCAGAACCCGCAGATAGCCCTCCTTCAGAAGCACGCGGAAGCCCGAGAAGAACCGTTCTCCCCGCACCTCTGTCACCAGCTGTACCTTCTGATATTCCGCCGCCGGATAAAAGACCGCCAGAAATCTCCGGGCAATCACCTCGTAAATCTGCTCTGACACCGGATTCAGGCTCCGAAGCGCGGACAGCCCCTGTCCTGTGGGTACAATGGCGTAGTGATCCGTAATCTGCTTATCATTGACGTAACGGGTCTTCGCAATACTCTTCCACGCGCTGCCGTTCAGAATCTCATTTGCGTATTCCGAAAGCTTTCCATAGGAGCGCAGGCCTCCGATATTCTTATAGATCTCCTTTGCCACGGCGCTGGACAGCACACGGGCGTCTGTTCTCGGATAGGTGACCAGCTTTTTCTCGTAAAGCTCCTGCACCACCCGCAGCGTCTCATCGGGGCTCAGCTTAAAGCGCCGGGAACATTCATTCTGAAGCTCCGCCAGGTTGAACAGCAAGGGCGGATTTTTCTTCTCCGTCTTCCGCTCCATGGAGGCCAGCCTTGCCTGCACCGGCTGTTCCTCCTCCAGATAGGCGATCAGGCTTTCCGCGTCTTCCTTTTTCTTATAGCCGTTTTCCTTATATAATTTATGCGGCTCGCAGAAGGAAGAACCGGATACGGCCCTCCATTCCCCCTCGAAGCTTCTTCCATGGAGGCCAAAATCTCCCAGCACCCGGTAAAAGGGCGTTTTTACAAATTCCCGGATTTCACGCTCTCTCCGCACCACCATGCCCAGCACGCAGGTCATGACTCTTCCGACGGAAATCACCGTATAACGGGTATTCAGATAATTGGAAATGGTATCGCCGTATTTGAGGCTTAAAAGTCTGGAAAAATTAATTCCCATCAGATAATCCTCTTTGGCCCGCAGATACGCCGCACTGGCCAGGTTGTCGTATTCCGACAGATCCTTTGCCTCCCGGATTCCCCGCAGGATCTCCTCCTCCGTCTGGGAATCAATCCAGACCCGACGGCGCTTCTTTCCCTTGACGCCCGCCATCTGCTCCACCAGGCGGTAGATGTATTCTCCCTCCCGTCCCGAGTCGGTGCAGACATAGATGGTCTCCACGTCCGGCCGGTTCAGAAGGCCGCTAACGATGGTATACTGCTTTTTCACGGCAGGGATGACCTCGTACCGGAACTCCTCCGGAAGAAAAGGCAGGGTGGAAAGGCTCCATTTTTTCAGGCGCTCGTCATAGACCTCCGGATAGCTCATAGTGACCAGATGTCCCACGCACCAGGTAACGATCGCCTCATCCCCCTCCAGATATCCGTCTTTTCTGGCCGTCTTTAACCCCAGCGCTTTGGCAAATTCCTGGGCTACGCTGGGTTTCTCTGCTATATACAATGATTTTCCCATTCATTTCTCTCTTTCTCTATCAGGATCAAGGGCTATTTTAACACAGTCTCCATATATCTGGCAATGTCTTTCGGCATGGGCGCCTCGATGTGGATCGCCTCCCCCGTAAAGGGCTGGCAGAAATCCAGGGTCGCCGCGTGAAGGGCTGTCCGCTTTAGTCCGTTCCCCTCTGGCTTTTCCGAGCTTCCCGGACTTCCATAAAGTGGATCCCCAAGAAGCGGGCAGCCCAGGGACTGCATATGGACCCGGATCTGGTGAGTCCGCCCTGTCTCCAGCCACAGCTTCACCAGTGCTGTTTTCTGATTTTCCCATTTTTTTACTGTTTCATAATGGGTTTTCGCGTACTTTGCGGATTCCGCGTCATATGTGCAGATCCGCATGCGGCTCTTGTCTTCCGGATCCGGCTGCAGGGGCTGTTCCACGCTTCCCCTCTCCGGCTCCGGGACGCCCTCCGTCAGGGCCAGGTAGGTCTTGTGAAGTCTTCCCTGCTCCCGCTGCCGCTCCAGGCGACCGGCCGCCGCCCTGTTTTTTGCCACCAGTACCACCCCGGAGGTATCCTTATCCAGGCGTCCCACGATCCGTATCACGCTTTCCTCGTCCTTTTCCCGAAGCCAGGCCACCAGGCGGCCGGCCAGGGTCTCCGCCTGGAAAGTTCCCCGTCCGGAAGGATGTACCGAGATTCCCGCGGGCTTATTGACCACCAGCAGATCCCGATCCTCATAGAGAACCTCCGGCTTCTCCCGGGAAGCCGAAAGCTGTGCGGAGACCTTCCCGTCCTTTTCCGTCCGCACCGCTACCCTCTGTCCGGCCGTTACCCTGGCCGTCACCTTCCGCTGTACGCCGTCCGCGCAGATTCCCATGGGAAGAAATTTGGCCCGGCTGATTTCCTTCTGGGTCAGTCCCATTCCGGCCCGCAGAAAATGCTGCAGGGTCGCGCCATCGTATTCTGCCGTCACGGTTTTTTCCAGTATCCGCTCCATACTGCCTCCTCCTTCCGTGGTTTCTCTGCCCGTCTCTTCTGCCTGCTAGGGCAGTATGACCGGCGTACGGGTATATTCATGCCGCAGTGGCCTTCCGGTCTTCAGTGTCTTTGCCCCCTCATAGAGATGGGCTGCCGCCACATCCTGCCTAAGCAGCTGCCGCCGCTCCGGGGACAGCTTTCCGGAAGCGTCCGCCATGCGGGTCAGAAGCAGCGACCGGCTCTCTCTTTTGATAGCCGCCAGAAGCGGACCGGCGCTTTTTTTGAAGCCCAGAGGCCGCAGATACACCGGATAATCCAGTGCCCGGCACGCGTCCAGTCTGTCCTGGGATAGTCCCAGTAACATGTGGCAGAGCGCACGGGTCACCCGGGTGTGGGTCACCTGACGGGTTTTGATGAGATCCGCAAAATCCTCTGCCGTCGTAAAGGCAAACCGATTTTTGTAAATGCGGGCTGCCAGCTCCTCCCCTACCTCCTGCACAGCGCCCAGCTCCTCCTGGGACATGTTCAGCAGCCGGTAAAAAAGCTGCGGCGAAAAGTCCTGCAGGGATACCGTCTCTCCCTTTTGAAGTGCCTGCGTAAGGAGCTTTGCCGAGACTTCCGGAAGCTGGTCTCTCACCTGTTCTTCAAGTTCTCCCTGAAACTGCTCCACGCCCTTCCGGATCGCCGTGGCCGAAGCCATCTCAGCCTCCAGCGTCAATTCATGATAGCCTGCCGACTCCCGGCGGACCGTCAGCGGCCGGATGGCGCTGTTCCGGTGAAGCAGCGCCCGCAGATACTCGATGCCCAAGATATTGTTGGGCTCCTCCAGCACCGAAGCCGCTCTCCTGCAGTCCGCGTCGTCCGCGCAGCAGGGCAGGATCCGCTCAGTACTGTTCCAATATTCCTCCGCAGCCTGTCCCCGGGCCGCCGGAAAGCTTAAGCCCTGCTTCAGATACGACTGTAAGAGCTCCCGGTACAGGGGCGGCTCTTCCTCAAATAGCCGGGCATAGGGCAGAAGGGCAGAAAGCTCTCCCCTCTCACTTCCAAAGCACAGGGCGTCTATGCAGCCCAGCTCCTCCAGAACCGCCACCGCGCCCCGGGCGAAGGTCTCCGCGCTTCCGGTGGCATAGACTGCGGGAAGCTCCAGTACCAGATCCGCTCCGCCCGCAAGCGCCATTTCCGCCCGCAGATATTTATCGGTCATGGCCGGATACCCCCGCTGCACAAAGTCCCCGCTCATGACAACCACAGCAAAATCAGCCCCGGAAAGCTCTCTGGCTTTCCGAAGCTGATAGGCGTGTCCTTTATGGAAGGGATTGTATTCCGCAATAATTCCGACTGTTTTCATCTTATACAAACTCCAGAATGTCCTCC
>CAKRTY010000203.1 GCA_934402125.1 uncultured Anaerosacchariphilus sp.
TTGGCAATGAAAACGCCGGGTTTTGAGAAAATTATACAAAACCTTATGGAAAAAGAATGTCGAAAGCTGTCACAGGGATTAAATTTTTAAAGTACTTATTATTATAGTATAAAGCGTCGCTCCCGTGCAAGGGACAGACGGGCAGAAATGCTTAAGAAACTGTGAATTTCTGAAATAAGTCTTTATTCCGACAGTACTTTTTGTTATAATGATTGAATGTATAGGAGGATAAAACATGAATTACGGGAAACGCAGTACTTCAAAAAAACAGAAGTCTATGCATTCTAAGAGCGCGAAGGCAGGGAAAAAGGCCAGCGTTATTTTTATAAAAGCATTCCTGGTCTGCCTGCTGGCAGCGGGAGTTATCGGCCTGTGCGCCGGAATCGGAATTGTGAAAGGAGTCATTGATAACGCTCCGGATATTGACAGCACCAGTGTCATTCCGCGTGGATACAAGTCCGTGATGATAGATTCTGACGGAAATAAAATGGCAGAGCTTATCACTGCGGGATCCAATCGTGTCTGGGTGGATATAGACAAAATTCCGGATCATGTGCAGAAAGCATTTGTCGATATTGAGGACGAACGCTTTTACGAGCATAACGGAGTTGATTTAAAGGGTATCGTCCGGGCCGGCGTGAAAGGAATTGCCAGCGGCTTCCGAAAGACGGAAGGCGCCAGCACCATCACCCAGCAGCTTCTGAAAAATAACGTCTTTGATTTCATGAGTGAAGATACCATGATGGAGAAGATAGAGCGAAAGCTGCAGGAGCAGTATCTGGCTCTTGAGCTGGAAAAGATAATGACCAAGGATGAAATCCTGGAGGCATATCTGAATACCATCAATCTGGGACAGAATACGCTGGGTATCCAGGCGGCGTCCAACCGTTATTTTAATAAAGACGTAAGCGAGCTGACGGTTTCGGAAGCGGCTGTTATTGCAGGTATCACCAAGAGCCCCAATAAGTATAATCCGGTATCGGATCCGGAAGAGAATGCCAAGCGCCGGGAGCTGGTTCTGAGCGCCATGAAGAAAAATGGTCATATCTCGGAAGCGGAGTATGAAGAGGCCATGGAGGACAACGTCTATGACCGGATTCAGACTACCAATGAGACAAAGAGTACGACATCCGTATATTCGTATTATGTGGACGCAACCATTGCCCAGGTAATCAATGATCTGCAGGAGATTAAGGGTTATACCTCCCAGCAGGCCTACAATCTGGTTTATAATGGCGGATTGACCATTGAGACGGCCCAGGATCCGGCGGTACAGAAGATTATGGACGAGGAGACCTCTAATGAGGAGAATTATCCGGCAGACTCCAAGATTGGCCTGGAATATGCCCTGACGGTGGTGAAGCCCGACGGAACGCAGAAGAATTACAGCAAGGAAATGATGGAGAAGTATTTCAAAGAGAATGAATCCTCCAAATTTGAATTGCTCTTTGACAGCAAGGAAGACGCGCAGGCTCACATTGACGCATACAAAGATGCGATCGTAGAGGAAGATGACAAGATCTACGAAACGATCAATATGACGGTGCAGCCTCAGGTTTCCATGGTAGTTATGGATCAGTCCACCGGCTACGTGAAAGGAATCGTAGGCGGCCGCGGAGAAAAGACAGAGAGTCTGTCGCTGAACCGCGCGGTGGATACCACCCGTCAGCCCGGTTCTACCTTTAAGGTAGTAGCAGCTTATGCGGCTGCGCTGGACTCTGCGGGAATGACACTGGCAACCACCCAGTACGACGCGCCTTACAATTACAATGGAGGAACGGGACGCCCTGTCCGCAACTGGACCGGCGGCAATTACCAGGGCTGGTCCTCCCTGCGAAGAGGTATCGAACAGTCTATGAATATCGTGGCGGTAAAAACCATTACGGATATTACGCCGGCTCTGGGTATCAGTTATCTGGAGAATATGGGAATCACCACGATGCAGAAGGAACTGAAGAACGGTAAAAATGATTACACCCAGGCCATGGTACTGGGCGGTATCACCAATGGTGTGAAAAATGTGGAGCTGACCGCAGCCTACGCAACCATTGCCAACGGCGGCGTCTATGAGAAGCCGGTTTTTTATACAAAGATTACCGATCATGACGGCAATGTACTGATTGATAATACAGAGGCCTACAGCAGAACGGTTCTGAAGGACAGTACCGCGTGGCTTCTGACCAGCGCCATGCAGGATGTAGTAACCCAGGGAACCGGTAAAGCAGTCAACTTTGGCGGAATGAGCATTGCCGGTAAGACAGGTACCACCTCCGATAACCGTGATGTGTGGTTTGTGGGTTATACGCCTTATTACACAGCAGGTATCTGGGCGGGCTATGATAATAACCACGAGCTCTCCAGTAAGAAGGGTGAGACCAACTACCATAAGAAAATCTGGAAGGCAGTCATGTCCAGACTGAGCGAGGGACAGGAAAATATCGGTTTCCCGAAACCGTCCTCTGTTACCAGCGCAACGGTCTGTGCGGCGTCGGGTAAATTACCGATTCCGGGAATCTGCGACGGCATGGTGAAGACGGAATATTTCGCGGAAGGAACGGTGCCCACCGAGTACTGTGACGTGCATGTGACGGGCGAGGCCTGTGTGGAGAGCGGCGCTTTGGCCACAGACGCATGCCCGGTGCATGAATTCCGCGTGATTACATTGATTCCGGACGATAACAGTGTATCCGGTTCGCCTCTGGTAGCTAAGCCCTGCAGCCTGCATCCGGGTAATGTGCTGGGTACGGTAAATCAGCCGCCTACGGACGGAACGGCCGCGACGGGAGAGATTGATATCGAAGAGGATTCGGAAGAATAGATTTTCAGGAGAGACGTATGTATCAGACAGTTTTCTTTGATCTGGACGGAACCTTGACAGATTCTGCTCCGGGCATTACCAATTCAGTGGCTCATGCCCTGAAAAAATGGAAGATCGAGGTGGAGGATCACAGCACGCTCAATGTGTTTGTGGGTCCGCCGCTTCTGGAATCTTTCGCAAAATATTATGGCTTTACGCCGGAGGAGTGCGAAAAAGCAATTGAATATTACCGGGAATATTATGCGGATAAAGGACTGTTCGAAAACGCCGTTTATCCCGGAATTGAGGAATTGCTGGCTCATCTGAAGAATACCGGGCGGAAGGTGGTTGTGGCCACGTCTAAGCCGGAAATGTTCGCGGTTAAGATTCTGGAGCATTTTCATCTGGCCCAGTATTTCGACCGGATTGCGGGAGCAAGTATGGATGGAAGCCGTGTGGAAAAAGCGGACGTGCTTCGTTATGCGATAGAGGCGGGCGGCTATGATCTGTCGGAGGCGGTGATGGTAGGCGATCGGGAAAATGACATTCGCGGCGCCAGAGAGAATCAACTGCGCAGTATCGGCGTGCTGTATGGCTATGGAAGCCGGGCAGAGCTGGAGGAAGCAGGAGCAGACAAGATTGTGGAGACAGTAGAAGAACTGAAGAAATATCTGGATGCGGAAACGGTGTAGAAATCCAAACACATATTTCCGGTGGGAAGAAGCTGATTTTTTATAAGCTTTTTCCCACCGGGATTTTTGTGTAAAAAGCTGGAATTATTTTTGAGTTCCGTGTATAATGTGAGACCGTAGTATGGATAGAGATTCGTTTTAGAAGTGAGGAGTTTTCGAATGAGTGAAGCGACAGCAGGACAAATGCATGATATGACGACAGGAAGTCCTGTAAGACTGATTCTGTATTTTATGGTTCCCATGTTTCTGGGAAATGT
>CAKRTY010000204.1 GCA_934402125.1 uncultured Anaerosacchariphilus sp.
GCCCAGCTTTCTGCGGTATTTGGGAATCGCCTTCGCCTTCATCCGGTTCAGATTGATTCCGTTTACCTTGATGGTTCCGGAGCTTGGGTCAAGCTCCTTCAAAAGCAGCTTGATCAGCGTGGACTTACCGGAACCGCTGTTTCCTACGATAAAGACAAATTCGCCCTTGTCAATATGCAGAGTCACGCCGTTTAAGGCCTGCACTCCTGTGGCATAGGACTTTGTCACATTTTGCATGTCAATCATTTTTTCACTCCTCAGCCGTAGCTTAATATTCCATGGATTCCATGTACTTCATGTACTTTACTACCATCAGCGCAATCTTGAAGGTAATCGCGTCCTCGAACACCCGAAGATCCAGGCCGGTACTCTTCTGCAGCTTATCCAGGCGGTACACCAGCGTATTCCGGTGGATATAAAGCTGTCTGGAGGTCTCAGACACGTTCAGGCTGTTCTCAAAAAACTTGTTGATGGTAGTCAGCGTCTCCTCATCAAAATCGTCCGGAGACTTGCCGTCAAAGATTTCCCGGATAAACATCTTGCACAGCGGAATCGGGAGCTGATAAATCAGACGGCCGATACCCAGCGTACTGTACGCAACGATGTCTTTATCATCAAAGAAAATCTTGCCGACGTCAAGAGCCATTCTCGCCTCTTTATAAGAACGGGACACTTCCTTAATCTCTCCTACGATTGTGCCGTAAGCCACGTGTACCCTTTCGCCCCCTTCATTGTTCAGCAGATCGCAGATAACCCTGGCTGTCCGGTTCAGATCCGGGTAGCCTTCATTATCCGCCAGCTCCTTTACCACGATGATGTTCTTCTCGTCCACCGCTGTGATAAAATCATGGGACTTGGCGCCAAACAGGGTGCGTACATTTTCCAGGGAAGCCGTATCCTTCTCCCGGCCCGTCTCAATGACGAAGACCGCCCTGCGCACCTCTGTCTGGATATGCAGCTTCTTGGCACGGTTGTAAATATCTACCAGAAGCAGGTTGTCAAGAAGCAGGTTCTTGATAAAATTATCTTTATCAAAACGCTCCTTATATGCAACCAGTAAATTCTGGATCTGGAATACCACCAGCTTGCCAATCATATAAGCGTCCTCGCTTCCGCCGTTCAGCAGAAGAATGTATTCCAGCTGATTGTCGTCGAATATTTTAAAGAACTGGAAGCCCTGAATCACCTGGCTGTCCGCCGGAGAATCTATGAAAGCCAGCACTGAGCCTGTATAGGCGTCTGCCTCCGGAAATGTGGACGCAAGTACCTTTCCTTCTGTGTCAATGACGCAAAGATCGATCCGGGTAATGCCCTTGAGCCCGTCTATCGTGTTCTGTAATACCTGATTTGAAATCATAACTCTCCGCTCCTTTTTTTCATATAGTTTTTATTTTGTGCATATCGCCAGTCCCTCTCCTCGTCCGTTTCTGGCAATATTTACAATAGAAACACCCCTATTTCTATCAAAACACAAATACTTACTCTATATAGTAATGCAAAATTACAAAATTGAAAAGAGGAAATACAAATTTTTTATGCATTTCCTCAAGTTTTTTCCATTTTATCCCCTAATTTCCCCTTATACATTGTTCACAAAGAGCCTTTCCTATGTTTCCCTTGCTTTTTTTCCCTTCCTATGTTAGTTTGGATCTTAGTAATGGATTTGAACGAGAACGTTTCTGAAAGGATTTTTTATTATGTCATCTGCAAAAAAAATGAAACTGAAAGACATTTTGTTGATTGTTATAGGAACCGGCCTGATGGCCTTTGCCGTCGCTTCGATTTTCGATCCGGTCAGCCTGATCACCGGAGGCTTTTCCGGTCTGGCCATCATTATCCGCCAGCTCTCGTCCAGGCTGATCCCCGGCGGTATTCCTCTCTCTGTCACAAACCTGGCCCTGAATATCCCGTTTCTGCTGCTGGCCATGAAGCTGAAGGGCTTCCACTATGTCCTGCGGACAGGCTTTGCCACCATTATGCTGTCCTTCTGGCTCTCCGTTCTTCCGGTCGTTCCCATTGCCGGTGACGATCTGCTTCTGTCCGCCCTGTACGGCGGTCTTATCGTAGGAGCCGGCATCGGCATGGTCTTCGTAGCCCAGGCTACCACCGGAGGCACCGACCTGATCGCGGCGCTGATTCAGCATTTCCTGCGGCATTACAGTACCGCCTCTATCATGTGGATCCTGGATACTCTGATCGTCTTGTTCGGAGCCTACCTGTTCGGCATCCAGATGACGCTTTACGCAATCATCGCCATCTATCTGACCTCCCGTGTGGCGGACGGTCTCATAGACGGTCTGAAATTCTCCAAGGCAGCCTTCATTATCACCGAGAATCCCGACCAGGTGGCCACTCTTCTCATGGAAGATCTGGATCGGGGCGTCACCGGTATCTCCGCCACCGGTATGTACTCCGGCACCGCCAAAAATATGCTGTTCTGTGTGGTATCGAAAAAGGAGATTGTCATGCTGAAGGAGCTGACCAAAGAATGTGATCCCAATGCCTTCGTCATCGTAACCGATGTGCGGGAGGTACTGGGCGAAGGCTTCATCGAGCGGTAGAACGCTAACCATATGCTATAACAGGGCAGGGACTGTGTATTTTATCATGTGTGCAGCTTTTTAGCAGACGCTGTGTGTCTCCTGCGGACCTTGCGTCCGTAGGAGACATACAGTGTCAGATAAACGATGCACACAGATAAATACACAGTCCCTGCCCGTTTGTAGTATGATACGTATATCCCGCTTCCCTCCCGCATATTCTGTAACAATCGACCCCGCAGGAGGCATTCCCTTGAGTTCCAAAACAAAAATCGTCGTACTCCGCATGAAAGAACTGATCTACACCGGGATCTTTGTGGCCCTCGGAATCCTGCTGATTCTGCTGCTGGTGTATATGTTCGCGCCAAAGGATCAAAAAAGCGCCGCTTCTGCTGATACCGCTTATATCCCGGGCGTCTACACTTCCTCCATCACGCTGGGCGGCAACGCCATAGACGTGTCTGTCACAGTCAGCGAGCACCGCATTGAATCCATCGCCTTCACCCACCTGGAGGAAGCTGTGGAAACCATGTACCCTTTAATGCAGCCCGCCCTGGACAGTCTGGCAGAGCAGATCTGCGAAACCCAGTCCCTGGAGGATCTCAGCTATTCATCAGACACCCGCTACACCTCCCAGGCAATCCTGGGCGCAGTGGAGCGGGCGTTGGAAAAAGCCCGGCCTTAAAATTCAAATACCGCCACGCCATATGCCGGAAGCGGATACGCGATAGAATAAGGCTGGCCGTCGCACTCGCCGGTCTCAGCTTTATATACACTGGGTTTAGTCTTGCCGCTGCCGCCAAACTCCGCCGCGTCGCTGTCCAGAACCAGCTTATACTGTTTCTTTCTCGGCACGCCCACCCGGTAATCGAGACGCTCTACCGGCGTAAAGTTGCAGACGAAGAGCAGGCTCTTCTTTTTCTCCTTATCAAAGCGCATGAAGGAGAAGATACTGCGATATCCATCGTTGGCGTTGATCCACTGGAAGCCCTCCGGTCTGGTGTCCTGCTGGTACAGGGCCGGAGTCTTCTTATAGAGATGGAGCAGCGCCTTTACAAAGCTCTGAAGCTCCCGGTGCTGATCCTGCTCCAGCAGATACCAGTCAAGCTCTCTGGCTTCGCTCCACTCCTGCAGCTGCGCAAAATCCTGTCCCATAAACAGAAGCTTCTTTCCCGGGTGACCCAGCATA
>CAKRTY010000205.1 GCA_934402125.1 uncultured Anaerosacchariphilus sp.
CACTGAAGCTGCGTCCCGACGGGAAGCTGCCTCAGATCAATCCCCTGGACAATGAGATTTTCCCCAAAAGCGCCCTCGTCCACCGGCGCTCCCTTTGCCTTGAAGTCCTCAATCTTTTCATAGGATAACAGGCTCACCTGACGGTGCCATTTGCCTGCATGGGCGTCGTTTTCCAGCCCCCAGTCCTCTATAACCTTTGCGGAATGTACGTTTTTCTTCTGCGTACCCTTTTTCTCACTGATATTTACTGCCATGATCCTGCCCATGCTATCGTTCCTCCCTTATTCTGCCGTCTGCATTTTTCAACGCGGACAGCCTCCAAATCCTCTGTCTTCTATGGTACCCGATCTCGGCCCGCAGATCAACACTTGTTACAAATTAGACAATTTATTTTTTTGATTTTCTGGTAGTTTTTCACAATCACAGGTTTGACACGCCCTGTGTCCCCATGTATAATGGAGACGGGGCGGGAAGCCCCACATCATTCAGGAGCATAAAATCCCATGTATATCAATGAATTATACGACAAGCTTCCGCTTCTTTCCGCGGAAACCTATACCTATATCGGCCGGGACGGCGGCTGCCATACCGAATCCGAACCGGTTCTCACAGAGCATGTCCTGGACGTCTATCTCAATGATCGGCTGACCATGAAGCTGGTCTGTATTCCCCAGTATCTGACCGAGCTGGTGCTGGGCCGCCTTCTGACCGAGGGAATCCTGGAGGACGCTTCCGATGTGGAGCAAATCTATATCTGTGAGCACGGACGGCGCGCCCGGGTGGTGCTCCGCGAAAAAGAACCGGAAAAAGGAATTTCCCGGGACTGTGATGCTGACCGGGAGCCCTTTACAGAGCTTACGCCCTCCTGCTGCACCGGAAATCACATTTTAAACGATTATTTTCTGACCGGGAAGCCGGTAAAGCCGGTGGCTCCCATTTCCTGGAAGGCAGAGCAGGTCTTTGATCTGGCCGACCGCTTCCACGCGGGTCTGCCCCTCCACGGGCAGACCTGGGCCACCCACAGCTGTTTTCTGGCAAAGGAGGGCCAGCTTCTCTTCCAATGCGAGGATATCGGCCGGCACAATGCCCTGGATAAAGCCATTGGCTATGCCCTGCGTCACGGGATTCCCCTTTCCCGGTGCATGGTCTATTCCAGCGGCCGGATTCCCACCGATATGGCTACGAAGGCCATCCGGGCCGGAATCCCCATTCTCGCAAGCAAGGCCTCGCCCACAGCGGAAGCCATCGCCCTCGCCAAAGAATACGGCCTTACCCTGGTCTGCGCGGCAAGGCGGGACCGGATGAAGCTGTTCGCCGGAACGAAGCCCGAGGACTGAAACGTTTTCTCTGACAGGCTTGTATTTTATTATCGTACACAGGAAAGGCAGGTTTTTTCATGTCTCCAATCTATGCCGACACTTCCTTTTTAAGATTCAAAAAGGTACACTGTAAGAACTGTTATAAATGCGTCCGGAACTGTCCCGTAAAGGCGATCCGGATCTCCAACCATCAGGCACAGATTCTGGAGGATCAGTGTATCCTCTGTGAAAAATGTACTCTGGTCTGTCCCCAGAACGCCAAGGAAGAGTTGAACATGATTCCGAAGATCCATGACTTTCTGCAGGCAGGCGGACAGGTCATTGCTTCCATTCACCCGGCCTACGTGGCAGAGTTCGGCCCCGACAGTCTTCCGGCCCTGACTGCCGCCCTGAAAAAGCTTGGAATCTCCGACGCTTTTGACGCGGCCGCAGGCGCTTATCTGGTTAAAACCGAATACGAAAGGCTGATCAATGAGCGGGCGCAGACGCTGCCCACCATCTCATCCAACTGTCCGGTTATCGTACAGCTGATTCAGAAGCGCTACCCGGATCTGGTGCCCTATCTGGCCCCGGTGCTGTCCTCCATGCAGGCCCACGGGAAATATCTGAAGGAGCAGTACCCAAACGCGCGGATCCTCTCCATCTCTCCCTGTATCTCGGGTCTGGCCCAGATGCGGGAGCATGAAAATTATGTGGACTACGTCATCACCTTCAGCGAGCTGCAGCAATGGCTTACGGCCGCCCAGGTGCAGGTAGAGACCCTTACGCCTCCCCTGCCCGGACAGGCCGCCGATATCCGTCTGTCCCGGATAGCCGCCATGTCCGGCGGCTTCACCATGGCCATGCATCCTTCCGCCCACCAGCGCGCGCTGCCTGCCTGCGGGATCGACAGCTGCAAGCAGATTCTAAAGGAGCTGACAGAGAATCCCGGGAGCTATTCCAACTGCTTTCTGGAGCTGAACGCCTGTCCCAACGGCTGTATCGGCGGGCCGTCCTTCCGGCGGACGAAGACCGGCCTCCTTCACGGCATGATCCGCCTCCAGAACGCTTCCTTAAGCAACGGAATTTCCGATTACGAAAAGGACGACTTCTCCGCGGCTGCCCTGACCGATATCAGCCGCCATTACGATACCTTTGTCCTGCGGCGGGAGGATACGCCGGCTTCGGAAGAGGAGATCCGCAAGGTACTGGCCCAGATGGGAAAATTCACGCCGGAGGACGAGCTGAACTGCGGCGCCTGCGGCTACAATACCTGCCGGGAAAAGGCCCGGGCGGTTCTGGCCGGTAAAGCGGAGATCTCCATGTGCGTCCCCTTCATGCGGGAGCGCCAGGAAAGCTATTCCAACAAAATCATCAATGTAATGCCCGGCATTCTGGTCACGGTTGATTACCAGCTGAAGGTTATCCATATGAATCAGGCCGCCCGGGATCTGTTCGATCCCCTGCATAAAAAGGAGCTGATTGGCGCGCCGGTTTCCGATCTCATGGACGACTATTCCCTGGTCAACCTGATTTCCTTCGACAAAAACCGTTCCGACGACCAGATTTACCTGGAGGATCGGAAGATCTATCTGGAGCGGACTCTGGCCAACGACCGGAAAAATCAGCTGATTCTCTGTGTCATGAAGGATATCACCCGGGAAATGGAGGAAAAGCTGCGGATCCGGAAAGCCCAGAACAACGCGGCCGCCATGGCTGACAAGCTGGCCGCCGAGCAGCTGAAGCTGGTCCATCAGATCGCAAGCCTCCTGGGAGAGACCGCCGCCGACACCAAGGTGGCAGTGGAACAGCTAAAGCGCACCATTCTCAGAGAGGATGAGGATTTCGATGAATAAGGACAAAAATTACCGGCTGAACGTCTCCTTCCACGGACTGGTGACGGATTTCGGCTGGATAAGCCTCAATAAAAAACGGGAAAGTATCTGCGGCGATTTCTTTGACATCACCGAAAATGAGGACGATCATGTGCTGGTGCTGTCCGATGGCCTGGGAAGCGGCGTCAAAGCCAACATTCTCTCCACTCTGACTGCCCGGATGCTCAGCCATATGATTATCAAAAAGCTTCCCATTCACGACGCGGTGGCTGCCGTGGCCGACACCCTGCCGGTCTGCAGCGTCCGGCACCTGGCCTATTCCACCTTCACCGTGCTGGATATCCGGGGACGGCAGGCCCTGCTCTACCAGTTTGACAACCCGGACGCGATCCTGATCCGGGACGGCAAGGTAACGGCCTACCCCTATTCCACCTTCACTCTGAAGGAAAAGGTGATCCACGAAAGCACCTTTGATCTGCGGGAAAATGACATGCTGATTCTCATGTCCGACGGCGTCACCAACGCGGGAATGGGAAAAACCACCGACGGCGGCTGGGGCCGCAATGAGGTCTTGCGCTTCTGTCAGAAGAAGTAC
>CAKRTY010000206.1 GCA_934402125.1 uncultured Anaerosacchariphilus sp.
CTTTAATAAGACGGCGCAGCCATAGGTTTTGCTGATTTTCTCTGCTGCCGCCAGCATATCTTCTTTGGTTTTAATCGTCATGCCGGACAGAATCTCCGCCTCCGGGATATTGGGCGTCACCACCTCTGCCAGAGGCAGCAGCTCCTTTTCCAGTGTCTCCACCGCGTCTGTCTTCAGAAGCACCGAGCCGCTGGTAGCTACCATGACCGGATCCACCACGATATGCTTTGCCTCGTAATCACGCAGCTTCTTTGCAATGACACGAATCAGTTCGCTTGCGGATACCATTCCGATTTTGACCGCGTCCGGGAAAATATCCTCGAATACCGCGTCAATCTGCTGTCCCAAAAATTCCGGAGTTGCCTCCTGGATTGCTCTTACGCCGGTGGTGTTCTGCGCTGTCAGTGCGGTAACCGCTGTCATCGCGTACACTCCATTCATGGTCATAGTCTTCAGATCTGCCTGAATGCCGGCGCCTCCACAGGAATCGCTGCCTGCGATTGATAATGCTGTTCTCATTTGTGTTTTCCTCTTTTCCTTTGTTTTCGCATTATTTTTCTATCGCGACAGAGAGTGGTGCCCCCGGTCTGCCGCTTTCACGGGCTTTATGCGCCCGTTACTATCTCTTTTATCTTTTCCTTCAGATTTCCCGCTGCTTTTTGGATATCCGCCGCTCCGAAGATAGCGGAAACCACAGCCGCTCCGGCCATGCCGCCGCCCCGGATCTCTGTGATATTCTCTGCAGTGATACCGCCGATGGCCACCGCCGGAATCTGTACAGAGGTACAGATTTCACAGAGCTGCTCCCTGGTAATCCGAATAGCCGTTGTCTTGGTAGGCGATGGAAATATGGCTCCTACGCCCATATAGTCCGCGCCTGCCTGCTCTGCCTTCTTCGCCTGCTCTACCGTCTTACAGGTGGCCCCGATGATAAAGTCCGCCGGAACCCGGGCGCGAATCTCACTGACCGGAGCGTCCTCGATCCCCACGTGGACGCCGTCCGCGCCGCTTTTCAGGGCTACCTCCACATTGTCGTTGATAATGAGTGGGACGCCGTGGCGATGACAGATTTCCTTTACCCGGATAGCTTCCTGCAGAAATTCCTCTTCCGGAAGATTCTTTTCTCGCAACTGCAGGATCGTCACGCCTCCCGCCAGGGCTTCCTCGATCTGATCTTCCAGCGTCTGCCTGCCGGTCCAGTGCCGGTCCGTCACCGCGTAAAGCAGCAGCATCTCTTTCTTAAACTTCATTCTATCTTATCCCCTTCTGTGTGTTCGCCGTCTGTTCTGTCTTTTCTGAAAAGGCTGACAGGTAGCGTCCCGGCGCTTCACATACCATAGCGCCGCTCATGACGCACACGCCTGTCGCCCCCGCAGCCATCACCTCTTTGTAATTCTCCGGATCGATTCCGCCGATGGCGTACACAGGTGTCTTCACGCTTTCACACACCTGTTTCAAAAACTCCAGCCCCCGCCCGGGCAGTCCTTTTTTGCAGTCTGTATCAAATACGTGCCCCGCAGTGATATAGGTACAGCCAAGCGCCTCCGCCTCCCGGGCGTCCTCCACGGAATGACAGGACGCGCCCAGCACGGTAAAATATGCCCGCTCATCCGGGGATAAGTTCCGAAGGATAGGCAGCGGCAGATGGATCCGCTTTACGCCCAGCTCCAGGGCTATCCCCGAAAAACTGTGCAGAATGCAGGGCGTCTGATATCTGTCGCAGATTTCTACTGTCTGACGCGCCAGTTCCAGATATTCCGTCTCCGGCAAATCCTTTTCCCGCAGAATGATACCCCCGGGTCCCGCCGCAGCCAGCGTTTCTATACGCCCGAAAAAATCCTCTTTGCAAAGCTTACGGTTTGTAATCACTAACACATTAGACATACACATAATCATTCAGCACCGGCTGAAGTCCTTCCTCCGTGATATCCTCGTACATGGTTTCAAAGCTCCGCCCGTCGTTGATCTCGAACTGCTCGTCGCCGGTCTCTGTCCCGTCGTCCTTGCCGCTGTACTTGCTCTCATGATCCCCGATACCGGTGGATACGCCTGCAGACACCTTCGTCGCCGCAATCTTCACAATCCCGTTCCGGAAGGACGCGCTCTCCCGGGAGGATACGGTGATCCCCACGTAGGGCAGAAAGATCCGGTACGCGCAGATAATCTGGCACAGCTGCTTTTCATGGACGTCCAGCGGATTGATCTTATCGTTGTTGATAATCGGACGCAGTCTCGGACAGGACAGGGACATTTCCGCATGAGGATATTTCCGCTGCAGATAATAGACATGCAGCGCGCTTGCCAGCGCGTCCTTATGAAAATCTGACAGTCCCAGAAGCGCCGAAAATCCCACGCCGCGCATACCGCCCATCAGCGCCCGCTCCTGGGCGTTGAACCGGTAGGGCCATACACGCTTGTGGCCCATCAGGTGCAGCGTTTCATACTTATCCGTATCATAGGTCTCCTGAAATACCGTCACATAGTCCGCGCCGCATTCATGAAGATACCGGTATTCATCGGAATTGACCGGATAAATCTCCAGCCCCACCATCCGGAAATACTTCTTTGCCAGCTTACAGGCCTCGCCGATATAATCGACACCGCTCTTACCGCGGCTCTCACCGGTCAGAATCAGGATCTCCTCCATACCGCTGTCGGCGATAACCTTCATCTCTTTCTCGATCTGCTCCATATTGAGCTTCATGCGGTTAATGTGGTTATAGCAGTTGAAGCCACAGTATACACAGTAATTTTCACAGTAATTGGCGATATAAAGGGGCGTAAACAGATACACCGTATTGCCGAAGTGCTTACTGGTCTCCCATCTGGCCCGCTCTGCCATCTGCTCCAGGAAGGGTTCCGCCGCCGGAGATAACAAAGCCTTAAAATCCTCCACGGAGCAGGTACGGTGCTCCAGGGCTGCCTTTACATCCTTCTCTGTATACTTTTGATAATCATAGGACGCCACCTGGGACATAACCTTTTCGCAGATGTCCGAGTCGATCTGCTCCATACCGGGCATATATTCCATATGGTTGGTTCTGGAGGAGGGATCCGTCTCCAGCTTATGCTTCTTCGCCAGCGCTTTTTCGGAAAGATATTCCGAGTCTACAAAGAACTGATTTTCCATCTGCTCACACCTCTCAATCCCGCAGAAATCCGGTCAGCGGATCGGAGGCTGCCGCGCCCCTGGTCAGCACTCTTCCAAGCCCTGCCAGATACGCGTTTCGTCCGGCTTCTATGGCGTCCTTGAAAGCAGAAGCCATAAGCGGCAGGTTGCCCGCTGTGGCCAGCGCCGTGTTGGCCATAATCGCCGCCGCTCCCATCTCCATGGCCTCGCAGGCCTGAGAGGGCTTTCCGATACCGGCATCCACGATAATCGGTAAATCGATTTCATCAATCAGGATCTGGATAAATTCTTTTGTGGCCAGGCCCTTATTGGAGCCAATGGGAGACGCCAACGGCATAACGGAAGCTGCTCCTGCGTTCACCAGATCTCTTGCCACATTCAGATCCGGATACATATAGGGCATGACCACGAAGCCCTCCTTCGCCAGAATCTCGGTGGCTTTAATGGTCTCCTGATTGTCCGGCAGAAGATACTTGGAATCCCGCATAATCTCCACCTTTACGAAATCGCCGCAGCCAAGCTCTCTGGCCAGCCGCGCGATACGGACTGCTTCTTCCGCAGTTCTCGCGCCGCTGGTGTTGGGAAGCAGT
>CAKRTY010000207.1 GCA_934402125.1 uncultured Anaerosacchariphilus sp.
TCGAAGGCCTCCCGCAGATAATCCCGGGAAACGCCGGTGCGGAAAATCGTTTCCTTGGTGTGGGCGTTATAGATGAGCGCGCCGTTGGAAGTGATGGCATAGCAGCCCGGCCGGGTCATTCCGAGCTTTTCCAGCTGACGGAGCGTGCTGTACAGGGGACGGCCCGTGGTGACCACAACGGCATGTCCCAGAGCAGTGGCTTCCTGAATGGCTTCCAGATTCTCCGGTGTGATTTCTTTTGAATCAGTCAGCAGCGTTCCATCCAGATCCACGAATAAAATTTTCTTTTCCATAATGAGACTCTCCTCACAAAATCTGTAGTATAAAGGGATTATAACACGAAAGCGTCCGGGATAAAAGTATAGTTTTGGAAATTCCGGTCATACTGAACGGAAGAGAGCAGATATTATGGAGGGAGTAAAGCATGGGCGAAAAGCTGTCTATCAGATTAAAGGAAAATGTCTCCAGACTGGATGGAATTCTGAATCTGGACCAGAATTTTGATATTATCCGGAAGGGCATCCGGACCGGTGGTCGGGACGCCTGCATCTATTTTATCAATGGTTTTTTAGATGAATCGGTGATGGAAAAACTTCTGGAATTTTTTTACAAACTAAAACCGGAGGAGATTCCTATGACGGCCCGGCAGATGGCGGAGCATGTGGTGCCCTATGTGGAGGCGTCTGTCATGGAAGAGATGGACGCGGTTTTAAAAAATCTGCTGTCCGGCGTGACCTGCCTGTTCCTGGACGGCTACGACGCCTGCATCGGCCTGGACTGCCGTTCTTATCCCATGCGGGGAGTAACCGAACCGTCCAAGGATAAGGCCCTCAGAGGCTCTAAAGACGGCTTCGTGGAAACCCTGGTATTCAATACGGCGCTGATCCGCAGACGGATCCGCAGTCCCAAGCTTTCGATGGAGCTTATGACGGCAGGGAGAACCTCCCGGACAGATCTGGTGCTCTGCTATATGGAAGAGCGGGTAGATCGGAGACTCCTGCGGGAGCTGCGGGGCCGTATCAGCGCCATTCGGGTGGATTCCCTGACCATGAACCAGGAAAGCCTGGCGGAATGCATTTATGAGCGGAAATGGTACAATCCCTTTCCGAAATTTAAATTCACGGAGCGGCCGGACGCGGCTTCAGCGGCTATTCTGGAGGGCAACATTGTGATTCTGGTGGATAATTCGCCCCAGGCTATGATTGTGCCCACCTCCATTTTCGATATCATAGAGGAAGCGGACGACTACTATTTTCCGCCGGTAACGGGCACCTATCTGCGTTTGAGTCGGTTTCTGATTGCGATCATTACCCTGTTGCTTACGCCGACCTTTCTTTTATTGTACCAGAATCCGGACTGGATTCCGGAATGGCTTGCCTTTATCGTGATTCAGGACACCGTCCACGTTCCGGTGGTCTGGCAGTTTCTGATGCTGGAGCTGGCCATCGACGGACTCCGGCTGGCAGCCATCAATACCCCCAGCATGCTGAGTACGCCCTTAAGCGTGGTGGCCGGTATCGTCTTGGGACAGTTTACAGTGGACTCCGGCTGGTTTAACGCGGAGATTATGATGTATATGGCCTTTGTAGCTATTGCCAATTATACCCAGTCCAGCTATGAGCTGGGGTACGCGCTGAAATTCATGCGCCTGATTCTGCTGGTTCTGACGGCGCTGTTCAACCTGCCCGGATATATCGCGGGAATCCTACTGACAGCAGCCGCCATTATAGGAAATAAGACGGTGGCTGGGAAAAGCTATATCTATCCTTTGTTTCCGCTGAATCTTACTCAGCTTAAGAAGCGGTTCCTGAGGCTGCGTCTAAAGCAGGATACGGAAAAATAGAATACGCAAAAATGGAAGGAGAAGTTCACAAAAAAATCTCTTTGTGCTATACTGATACCGGTACAGGCAGCAAAACAGAAAGAGAGGAGATACATGCATGAGCCGTTATTTTCCCCTGTTTATCGATCTGGAAGAGAAAAAGATTCTGGTTGTGGGAGCGGGACGTATCGCAGAGCGCCGGATTTTGACTCTGCTTTCCTTTGAGGCGAGACTTACGGTCATTGCGCCGGAGGCGACAGAAAGGATAAAGAAGCTGGCAGAAGAAGGAGCGATCCTCTGGCAGAAAAAATGCTGGGACGCTGAAGCGGAAAGCGAACTGGAGGATAGCCTCCTGGTCCTGTCGGCTACAGGAGATACTTCTGTCAATGAGGCGGTATGTTCCGCCTGCAGAAAACGGAACATTCCGGTGAACTGCGCGGACGATCGCTCCCGGTGTGATTTTTATTTTCCGGGAATCGCGGAGGGCGGCGGCGTGACGGCCGGTATCACGGCCGGAGGAACGAATCACCGGCTTGCCCGGGAAGCGACCGAAAAAGTCCGGGAGCTTCTGAGCAAAATGTGAAAAAGATGATCTGTTCCTGGATAGATATGTTATACTGCTAACAGAGAAAAAGATAGAAACAAAAGAGGAGACGAAAAGTAATGGATATGAACATCAGACCGAGACGCCTTCGCAATGGCGTCCAGTTACGGAAAATGGTACGGGAGACCAGAATGGATAAGAGTTCCCTGATTTACCCGATGTTTGTAAAAGAAGGAACGGGAATTCGGGAAGAGATTCCGACCATGCCGGGACAGTACCGGTACAGCATCGATCAGCTTCCCTATGCGCTGGAGGAGCTTGCGAAGGCCGGCGTAGGAAGCGTTATGTTTTTCGGAATTCCCGATCATAAGGATGCATGCGGCAGCAGCGCTTATGCAGAGGACGGAATTGTACAGAAGGCGTTCCGGGAGGCTAAGAAGCAGTTCCCGGATCTGTACTGTATCGGCGACGTGTGTATGTGCGAGTACACCTCCCACGGTCACTGCGGCATTCTCCACGGAGAATACGTGGACAATGATAAAACCCTGGATTATCTGGCGAAAATCGCCCTGTCCCAGGTGCAGGCAGGCGCGGATATGGTAGCGCCCTCTGATATGATGGACGGGCGTGTGGCGGCTATCCGTTCTATCCTGGATGACAATGGCTATGTGGAAACTCCGATTATGTCCTATGCGGTAAAATACGCTTCCGCCTTTTACGGTCCCTTCCGTGACGCGGCAGGCAGCGCTCCGGCCTTCGGCGACCGGAAGTCTTATCAGATGGATTACCACAACCGCCGGGAGGGCGTGAAGGAAGCTCTGCTGGATGTGGAGGAAGGCGCGGATATCATCATGGTAAAGCCTGCCATGAGCTATCTGGATGTGATTGCGGAGGTAAAGGAAAGTATCGTACTTCCGGTGGCGGCCTACAGTGTCAGCGGCGAGTACGCCATGATTAAGGCAGGCGCGTCCCTGGGCTATATTGATGAAGCGTCCATTATCTGTGAGACAGCGGTAAGCGCTTACCGGGCAGGTGTAGATCTGTACCTGACCTATTTCGCAAAAGAGATTGCAGGCTTTATGGATGAAGGGAGAATTGGCTAATGGGCAGATCAGAAGCGCTTTTTACAGAAGCAATGGAACATATCCCCGGAGGAGTAAATTCCCCGGTGCGGGCCTTTGGCTCCGTCGGTGAAACACCCCGGTTTATCGCGTCGGCAAAGGGCGCGTACATGACAGACGCGGACGGTCAGACCTATCTGGATTTTGTGGGATCCTGGGGGCCGATGATTCTGGGACACAATCATCCGGAGGTACTGGCGGACGTCATAGAGGCCTGTCGGGAGGGCTTAAGC
>CAKRTY010000208.1 GCA_934402125.1 uncultured Anaerosacchariphilus sp.
CAGGGAATGATTATGGGACTGGTGACGTTACTCTGTATGGCGGGAATCGGTCTGTCCGGCGCGTCAGAAAGTCCGGTTCTGGCCGGAGTCGGTGCCGGTTTCCTGGACGCATTGCCAGTCTTCGGCACCGGAACCGTGTTTGTACCGTGGATTCTGATACTGGTCTTCTGGCAGAAGCGGTACCGGGCCGCGGCTGTATTGGCCCTGACGTACGGCCTCTGTACCCTGACGCGGGAGCTTCTGGAGCCGCGGATTTTGGGAAAGCGTCTGAAGATCCTGCCGACGGCGGTGCTGGCCGGCGTCTATGTGGGGATAAAGCTGTACGGCCCGGGCGGGATCCTGCTGGGGCCGCTGTCTGTGCTGATAATACAGGAATTGTGGAAACGGGTGGAGTAAACGTTACCGCAGAAACAGTTTCACCAGCCGCTGTTTTCCGGCTGTATAGGGCTGGTAGCGCATAGGCAGATCCGGACGGTTCTTTTTATCCACGATACTCTTGAAATGAGAAAAGGTCTCAAAACCGGCTTTTCCATGATAGCTGCCCATACCGCTTTCCCCGAAGCCACCAAAGCCCATATAAGGTGTGGCCAGGTGAATGATGGTGTCGTTCACACAGCCGCCGCCAAAGGAACAGCGGGTCAGAATCCGGTCAGCCGTTCTATGGTTCCGGGTGAAGAGGTAGAGCGCCAGCGGGTGGGGCCGTTCGTTGACGGTGCGGATCACTTCTTCGATGGAGGTGTAGGTGAGAATCGGCAGAATGGGGCCGAAGATCTCCTCCTGCATGACGTCGTCCCGCCAGGTGACCCGATCGAGAATGGTAGGCTCGATTTTTAAGGAGTCTGCGTCTGACCGTCCGCCAAAGACCGTCTTGGCCGGGTTCATCAGATTCAGAAGCCGCAGAAAATGCTTTTCGTTGATGATATGGCCGTAGTTTTCATTTTCCAGGGGATGTTCCCCAAACTGGAGACGAAGCTGCCGGATAAGTTCTTCGATCAGCCGGTTTTTTACCCGGATATCGCAGAGAATGTAGTCGGGGGCCACGCAGGTCTGGCCGCAGTTCAGGAACTTGCCGAAGATAATCCGGCGGGCGGCTGTGGGAAGATCCGCAGTCTGATCCACGATACAGGGGCTTTTGCCGCCCAGCTCCAGGGTCACCGGGGTCAGGTGGGCAGAGGCCTTTTCCATTACAAGGCGGCCTACGGATTTACTTCCGGTAAAGAAGATGTAATCGAAATGCTGCTCCAGCAGCGCTTCATTTTCGGCCCGGCCTCCGGTGACGACAGCGACCAGAGACGCTGGGAAATAGGCCCGGATCAGCCGTTCCAGGAGGCGGCTGGTATGGACGGAATAGGCGCTGGGCTTCAGAACTGCCGTATTGCCGGCGGCCAGGGCGTCGGCCAGGGGCTCCAGGGTCAGAAGAAGCGGGTAGTTCCAGGGGCTCATGATCAGCGTCACGCCGTAGGGCGAGGGCTTTTGATAGCTCCGGGAGCAGAACTGCGCCAGGGGCGTAGGAACCAGCCGATCCCGCATCCAGAGGGGCAGGTGTCGGCGGAGATAGCGGATTTCATTTAAAAGAAGGCCGATTTCGCACATATAGCTTTCCGCGACGCTTTTGCCCAGATCCAGCCGTAAGGCATCCTGAAGCTCTGTTTCGTGTTCCGTTACCAGCCGCTCCAGCCTGGTCAGGGCAGCCACCCGGTTCTTTAAGGAAAGGGTAAAGCCAGAGCGGAAGCACCGCCGCTGGCGGGCGATAAGTTTCTGAATTTCCGGTTCGTTCATAGGGTCCTCCAAGCGATCAAAATAAGATACTTCTATTTTATCCGAAGATGGAAAAACAGTCAAAGTAAAATCCGGCGGAAACCGCGAAAACCTTGACAAAATCGCCATTTTCGTACTACAATACAAAAAGATACGCCCATCTGGGCGTGATAATCATAACAGCGTACTGTTAGATAAAAATAAATGAGAAAAAGCCCGGAGGGGCGAGAGGAGAACACAATGGCAAAGGAGAAGAAACTGGTCGAAGAGATTACTTCCATGGACGTGGACTTCGCGCAGTGGTACACCGATGTAGTAAAGAAAGCGGAGCTGACCGATTATACCAGCGTAAAGGGCTGTATGGTAATCAAGCCGGCAGGCTACGCGATCTGGGAGAATATCCAGAAGGAGCTGGACGCGCGTTTTAAGGCGTCAGGCGTTGAGAACGTATATCTGCCCATGCTGATTCCGGAGAGCCTGCTTCAGAAGGAGAAGGATCATGTAGAGGGCTTTGCGCCTGAGGTAGCATGGGTGACCCATGGCGGACTGGAGCCGCTGCAGGAGCGCATGTGTATCCGTCCGACTTCCGAGACCCTGTTCTGTGATTTTTACGCAAAGGAGATCCAGTCCTACCGTGATCTTCCGAAGGTATATAACCAGTGGTGCTCCGTTATGCGTTGGGAGAAGACTACCCGTCCGTTCCTGCGTTCCCGTGAGTTCCTGTGGCAGGAGGGCCATACCGCTCATGCTACCGCAGAGGAAGCGGAGGCACGTACCCAGCAGATGCTGAACCTGTATGCGGATTTCTGCGAGGAGGTTCTGGCTATGCCGGTTATCCGCGGACGCAAGACCGATAAGGAGAAGTTTGCAGGCGCGGAGGCGACCTACACGATTGAGGCGCTGATGCATGACGGCAAGGCGCTGCAGTCCGGTACCAGCCACAACTTTGGCGACGGCTTTGCCAAGGCGTTCGGTATCCAGTATACAGCCAAGGACAACACCCTGCAGTATGTACACCAGACTTCCTGGGGAATGACTACCCGTCTGATCGGAGCTATCATCATGGTTCACGGCGATAACAGCGGACTGGTTCTGCCGCCGCGGATCGCGCCGACCCAGGTGATGATTATCCCCATTGCCCAGCATAAGGAGGGCGTTCTTGATAAGGCTTACGAGCTGAAGTCCGCGCTGCTGGACGCAGGCTTTAAGGTAAAGGTAGACGATTCTGACAAGAGCCCGGGCTGGAAGTTCTCTGAGCAGGAGATGAAGGGTATCCCAGTTCGTATCGAGATCGGACCGAAGGATATCGAGGCAAATCAGGCTGTGATTGTTCGCCGCGATACCCGCGAGAAGATCGTAGTTGCCCTGCCGGAGCTGGCCGAGAAGGTGGGCGAGGTTCTGACCACCATGCAGAGCGATATGCTGGAGAAGGCAAGAAAGCATCGTGATTCCCATACCTACGACGCTCATAACTACGAAGAGTTTGTAAAGATTGTCAATGAGAAGCCGGGCTTCGTGCGCGCGATGTGGTGCGGCGATCAGGCTTGCGAGGATAAGAGTAAGGAAGATACCACAGCAACCTCTCGCTGCATGCCGTTTAAGCAGGATCACATCGCGGACACCTGCGTATGCTGCGGCAAGCCTGCGAAGGCGCTTGTTTACTGGGGCAAAGCATATTAATGAAGATCCAGATCCCGGAAAAAGCAAATGAAATCATTGCGACCCTTGCGGAGGCAGGCTATGAGGCCTACGTGGTGGGCGGCTGCGTCCGCGACGCTATCCTGGGACGGGAAGCGGCGGACTGGGACATTACCACCAACGCGAAGCCGGAGCAGGTAAAGGCTTTATTTCCCAGAACGGTGGATACGGGACTTCAGCATGGAACCGTGACGGTCCTGAATGGGAAAGAGGGCTTTGAGGTCACAACCTACCGGATTGACGGCGAGTATC
>CAKRTY010000209.1 GCA_934402125.1 uncultured Anaerosacchariphilus sp.
CCAAGGACGCCTTTGGCCTGGCAGCCTTTGACGGTACCTGCCTTTATGAGCATTTTGATCCCAGACAGGGTACGCATCCCCACTGGGGCACCCTTCTCTACAATTACGGCCGCCCTCAGGTGAAGAATTTCCTGATTGCCAATGCGCTGTTTTGGACGGAAAAGTACCATGCCGACGGTATCCGCATGGATGCGGTGGCTTCCATGCTGTACCTGGATTATGGTAAAAACGAGGGCGAGTGGGTGCCCAATATCTACGGCGGCAAGGAGAACCTGGAGGCAATCGAATTCCTGAAGCACCTGAATTCCATCTATAAGAAGCGAAAGGACGGCGCGATTCTGATCGCAGAGGAATCTACGGCATGGCCGAAGGTAACCGGAGCGCTGGAGCAGGAGGGGCTGGGCTTTGATTTTAAATGGAACATGGGCTGGATGAATGATTTCCTGGGCTATATGCATTACGATCCGGTATTCCGGGGTTATCATCACGGAGAGCTGACCTTCAGCTTTATCTATGCCTGGAGCGAGAATTTCATCTTAAGCCTTTCCCATGACGAGGTGGTTCACGGCAAATCCCCCATGGTGGGCAAAATGCCCGGCGACCGGGATTCCCAGCTCAACAATCTGAGAGCAGCCTATGGATTTATGGCGACGCACCCGGGTAAGAAGCTGCTCTTTATGGGACAGGAGTTTGCCACCTTTGATGAGTGGAACGAGAAAGATAGCCTGGACTGGGATCTTCTGCAATATCAGGATCACAGCGATATGCAGGGGTATGTGAAGGCGCTGAACGCTCTGATTAAGGCCCATCCGGCGCTTTATGAGAAGGACTGCAGTCCGGAGGGCTTCCAGTGGATCAACAACATCTCCGCCAATGAAAATATGCTGGTATTCCTGCGGAAAGCCGGTGAGGAAACCCTGTTAGTTGTATGTAACTTTTCCCCGCTGGTATACGAGAAGCATAAGATCGGCGTACCCTTTGAAGGAAAGTATAAAGAGATCTTCAACAGCGACAGCGAAAGCTTCGGCGGTACGGACATGCGCAATAAGCGGGTAAAGACTTCGAAGAAGTCCGAGTGCGACGGACTGGAGGATTCCATTGAGATTACGGTTCCGCCCATGGGCGTGGCGGTGTTTGCCTGCACCGAAGAAAAGCTGCCTGTGAAGAAGAAAAAGTCTGAGGCAAAAAAGACGGCAGCGAAAACGACTGTTAAGAAGGGACGTGCTAAGAAGGCATGAGATGGTTAGCAACCGCCGCGGACTCTCCGGAGCTTGCGACGCAGATTACCGAAAATATAGAAAACGTAACCCAGCAGATCAGCAAAACCCAGGAGTATCTGGATAAATATCTTCCGGTGGCGATCGGCTTCGGACTCCGGCTTCTGCTGACCGTTCTTTTATTCCTTGTGGGCAGCAGACTAATTAAGCTGGTTCGCAAAATTGTCCGCCGTTCCATGGAGCGGGCGGGAGCCGACGTGGGTGTGACCCAGTTTATGGATTCCCTAATCCGGGTACTTCTGTATTTTCTGCTGATTATGTTTCTGGCAGATGGAATCGGAGTGGATACCACCTCGGTGATGGCTTTGGTGGGTTCCGCAGGTCTGACCATTGGTCTGGCCTTTCAGGGCAGCCTTTCCAATTTTGCGGGCGGCGTACTGATTCTGTTAATCAAGCCCTTCAAGGTGGGGGATTATATCATCTATACCTCCGGCAACCTGGAAGGAAAGGTGACCAAGATCGAGATGTTTTATACCACCTTACTGACAGTAGACAATAAAAAAGTCGTGATTCCCAATGGCACGCTTTCCAACAGCAGCCTGATCAACGTGACAGCCGAGGAAAAAAGACGGATCGATATTGTAGTAGGTATCGGTTATACCGCCAACCTGAAGCTGGCAAAGGAAGTCTGCCTGAGGCTTCTGGAGGAACAGCCTGCCGTTATGCAGGATCAGGATAAAATGGTTGTGGTAGACGAACTGGCAGACAGCGCGGTGAACCTGAAAATCTGTTGCTGGGTGCGGGTAGAGGACTACTGGACCGTCCGGTGGGATCTGATGGAGAAGATAAAAACAGCCTTTGATGAAAACGGAATCGAGATTCCCTTCAATCAGCTGGATGTAAATCTGAAGCAGTAGCAGACAGGAAAAACATAAGGAAAAAAAGCAATACAACTTTTTGGGGAAAGTTGTATTGCTTTTTGTTTTCTCTCATTGACGCATTGTGCAAACTGATGTATAAATAAAGTAGAAGTTCGTTCGAAAGCAACAAATACACGAATAAAAGTGGAGGAAAAGAGAATGAATACAGTAAAAGATGCTATTTTAACCGGGAAAACATCCCTTGGTATTGAACTGGGTTCCACCCGTATCAAGGCGGTATTGGTAGATGAAAGCTACAAGGCTGTTGCGGTGGGCAATTTTGACTGGGAGAATCAGCTTCATGACGGAATCTGGACCTATCCGCTTAGTCTGGTCTGGAAGGGACTGCAGGGCAGCTTAGCTTCCCTGAAAGAGGACGTGAAGGAAAAATACGGCGCAGAGCTTACCAGGGTAGGCTCCATCGGAATCAGTGCCATGATGCATGGCTATCTGGTATTTGATAAGGACGAAAAGCAGCTGGTGCCCTTCCGTACCTGGAGAAACACCATTACCGGCGAGGCTTCCCGGGAGCTGACCGAACTGTTCCAGTACAACATTCCCCAGAGATGGAGCATCGCCCACCTGTATCAGGCGATTCTGAACGGCGAGGAGCATGTGCCGGAAATTAGTTTCATGACCACTCTGGCAGGCTATATTCACTGGCAGCTGACCGGTGAGAAGACCCTGGGCGTAGGCGAGGCCTCCGGTATGTTCCCGATTGACACGGCGACCAGGCAGTTTAACGAGGAAATGCTGGATAAGTTCCAGGCAAAGGTAGCTGATAAAGGCTATGGCTGGAAGATTCGTGAAATCCTGCCGAAGGTACAGAATGCGGGAGAACAGGCAGGCATGCTGACAGAGGCAGGCGCAAAGCTTCTGGATCCTTCGGGGGCTCTGGAGAGCGGCATTCCCATGTGTCCGCCGGAGGGCGACGCAGGTACCGGAATGGTGGCCACCAACAGCGTAGCCCAGAGAACTGGTAACGTATCCGCAGGTACCTCCGTATTTGCCATGATCGTACTGGAGCATGACTTAAAGAAGGTTCATCCGGAGATTGACCTGGTGACCACCCCGGACGGCAGTCTGGTAGGTATGGTGCATTGCAACAACTGTACCTCCGATCTGAACGCCTGGGTCGGACTTTTCCGGGAGTTCGCGGAAAGCTTTGGCATGAAGGTCGATATGAATGAGCTGTTCGGCACCCTGTACCGCAAGGCCCTGGAGGCAGATAAGGACTGTGGCGGACTGCTTGCATACAACTATTTCTCCGGCGAGCACCTGACCGGCTTTGAAGAGGGAAGACCGCTGTTTGTCCGCACACCGGACGCAAAGTTTACGCTGGCAAACTTCATGAGAACACATCTGTATACAGCTCTGGGCGCTTTGAAGACCGGTCTGGATATCCTGTTCAAGGAAGAGGGCGTACAGGCAGACGAGGTCATGGGTCACGGCGGACTCTTCAAGACGAAGGGCGTGGGTCAGAGCATCATGGCGGCGGCGATGGACGTTCCGGTTACCGTTATGGAGACCGCAGGAGAAGGCGGTGCCTGGGGTATTGCCCTGCTGGCAGC
>CAKRTY010000210.1 GCA_934402125.1 uncultured Anaerosacchariphilus sp.
GACATGAAGTATGCTAAATCCATCAGGAAAAGGAAATCACACGATATGAAAGAACAAGGACATTCGCAATCCGCTTCGCTGCTTGCTCATGAAAGCAGCTCCAAAGGCGGTGCTGCTTTCAAATTACACAGCGAATACCAGCCCACCGGCGACCAGCCCCAGGCCATTGCGAAGCTGGTGGAGGGCTTCAAGGAAGGCAATCAGGCCCAGACTTTACTGGGTGTTACGGGATCGGGCAAGACCTTTACCATGGCCAATGTGATACAGGCCCTGAACAAGCCGACCCTGATTATCGCCCACAATAAGACCCTGGCGGCCCAGCTCTACGGCGAATTTAAAGAGTTTTTCCCGGAAAACGCGGTGGAATACTTTGTAAGCTACTACGATTATTACCAGCCGGAGGCCTATGTGCCATCCACGGATACTTATATTGCAAAGGATTCGTCGATCAACGACGAGATTGATAAGCTGCGGCTGTCGGCTACGGCTGCCCTGATTGAGCGGCGGGACGTGATTATCGTGTCCAGTGTCTCCTGTATCTATGGCCTGGGCGAACCGGAGAATTTTGAGAAAATGATGGTTTCCCTGCGGCCCGGCATGGAGAAGGATCGGGACGAAGTGCTGCGGCAGCTGGTGGATATCCAGTATGACCGCAATGATATGGATTTTAAGCGCGGTACCTTCCGGGTGCGGGGAGATGTGGTGGAGATTATCCCGGCCAATGAATCCGAGCTGGCGGTGCGGGTGGAGTTCTTCGGAGATGAGATTGACCGGATTACCCAGATCGATGTGCTGACCGGGGAGATCAAAGGAGAGCTGGAGCACATCGCGATCTTTCCGGCTTCCCATTACGTGGTGCCCATGGATCAGATCAAGCGGGCAGCCGCTGATATTGAGAAGGAGCTGGAGGAACGGGTGCGCTATTTCAAGAGCGAGGACAAGCTTCTGGAGGCTCAGCGGATTGCGGAGAGGACAAATTTCGACATTGAGATGCTGAAGGAGACGGGCTTTTGCTCCGGAATCGAGAATTATTCCAGACACCTGACCGGGGCGGCGCCGGGGACGCCGCCGAATACCCTGATGGATTATTTTCCGGAGGATTTTCTGATTATCGTGGACGAGTCCCACAAGACGGTGCCCCAGATCCGGGGTATGTACGCGGGCGACCGGTCCCGGAAGACTACCCTTGTGGATTACGGCTTTCGGCTGCCGTCGGCTCTGGACAACCGGCCTCTGAATTTTGAGGAGTTTGAACAGAAGATCGATCAGATTCTGTTTGTTTCCGCTACGCCCGGAGAATATGAGGCCGACCATGAGATGCTGCGGGCGGAGCAGATTATCCGTCCTACGGGACTTCTGGATCCGAAGGTGGAGATCCGTCCGGTGGAGGGTCAGATCGACGACCTGGTGGGCGAGGTCAACAAAGAGGTGGCGGCAGGCCACAAGATCCTGATTACTACCCTGACCAAGCGTATGGCAGAGGATCTGACCGATTATATGCGGGAGCTTGGTATCCGGGTAAAATATCTGCATTCGGATATTGATACCCTGGAGCGTACCCAGATTATCCGGGATATGCGTCTGGACGTCTTTGATGTGTTAGTCGGCATTAACCTGCTCCGGGAGGGACTGGATATTCCGGAAATTACCCTGGTGGCCATTCTGGACGCGGACAAGGAAGGCTTCCTGCGTTCGGAGGTTTCCCTGATTCAGACCATCGGCCGGGCGGCGCGGAATGCGGAGGGCCATGTCATTATGTACGCGGATACGGTTACGGATTCCATGCGGCTGGCCATCGATGAGACGGAACGCCGCCGCGCCCTGCAGGAGGCGTACAATAAGGAGCATGGAATCACGCCGAAGACCATACAGAAGTCGGTCCGGGATTTGATCAGCATTTCCAGGGAGATAGCGAAAGAGGAGCTGCAGTTTGAGAAGGATCCGGAATCCATGAGCAAAAAGGAGCTGGAGAAGCTGATTGCGGACATCGATAAGAAGATGAAAAAGGCAGCGGCGGAGCTGAATTTCGAGCTGGCCGCAGAGCTGCGTGACAAGATGATAGAATTAAAGAAGCAGGCAAATGAGCTTTAAAACCTGCGTCGTAATGCATTGATGAGGAGAAATACAATGGATAAATTTATCAGAATCCGGGGAGCCAACGAGCACAATCTGAAGAATCTGGATATCGATATCCCCAGAGACAAATTTGTGGTGCTGACCGGCTTAAGCGGTTCGGGAAAATCCTCCCTGGCCTTTGACACCATTTACGCGGAGGGACAGAGACGGTATATGGAATCCCTGTCCTCCTACGCCCGCCAGTTCCTGGGGCAGATGGAGAAGCCCAATGTGGAAAGCATCGAGGGCCTGTCCCCGGCTATTTCCATTGACCAGAAGTCAACCAACCGGAATCCCCGGTCTACGGTGGGAACTGTGACGGAGATTTACGATTATTTTCGGCTGCTTTACGCGCGGATCGGAATTCCACATTGTCCCAAATGCGGCAAAGAGATCAAAAAGCAGAGCGTGGATCAGATGGTGGATCAGATCATGGCCATGCCGGAGCGGACGAAGCTGCAGCTTCTGGCCCCGGTGGTCAAGGGACGCAAGGGCGAGCATGTGAAGGTGCTTGAGCAGGCGAAAAAGAGCGGCTATGTGCGCGTCCGGATCGACGGGAATCTCTACGAATTGTCAGAAGAGATAAAACTGGAAAAAAATGTAAAACACAATATCGAAATTGTGGTGGATCGTCTGGTGGTGAAGGCGGGGATTGAGCGTCGTCTGGCTGACTCTATCGAGACGGTTCTGAATCTGTCCGACGGCCTGCTCATCGTGGACGTCATCGGCGGGGAGCCGCTGACCCTGAGTTCCAGTTATGCCTGCCCGGACTGCGGGATCAGTATGGAGGAAATTGAGCCCAGAAGCTTCTCCTTCAACAATCCCTTCGGTGCCTGCCCGGAGTGCTTCGGCCTTGGCTACAAGATGGAATTTGACGAGGATCTGATGATTCCGGATAAATCCCTGAGCATTGCGGAGGGCGCGATTACGGTCATGGGCTGGCAGTCCTGTACGGATCCCTCCAGCTTCACCTACGCCCTTTTAAAGGCGCTGGCGAAGGAATATGAATTTGACCTGACGACTCCCTATGAGCAGCTGTCCCCGGAGGTGCGGAGGATGCTGATTCACGGTACAGATGGCCGGGAGGTGAAGGTCGCTTATAAGGGCCAGCGGGGCGAGGGCGTCTACGACGTGGCCTTTGAAGGACTGATCAAAAATGTGGAGCGCCGTTACCGGGAGACCAGTTCGGATGTGATGAAGCAGGAGTATGAGACCTTTATGCGGATCACCCCCTGTAAGGCCTGCGGCGGACAGCGTCTGAAGAAGACCTCCCTGGCCGTGACCGTGGGGGAGAAGAACATCGCGGAGCTTACCGCCATGTCTATCGTAAAGCTGTATGAATTTCTGCAGGATCTTTCCCTTACGGAGCAGCAAAAGCTTATCGGCGCGCAGATTCTGAAGGAGATTAAAGCGCGGATTGGCTTCCTGATTGATGTGGGACTGGATTACCTGACCCTGGCCCGGGCGACGGGAACCCTGTCCGGCGGCGAGGCTCAGAGAATCCGTCTGGCAACCCAGATCGGTTCCGGTCTGGTGGGCGTTGCCTATATTCTGGACGAGCCCAGCATCGGCCTGCACCAGCGGGACAACGA
>CAKRTY010000211.1 GCA_934402125.1 uncultured Anaerosacchariphilus sp.
TGAAGATGGGAAACCTGCAGAATCAGTTCTTTCTCACTCATTATCCGCGTCTCCCTTCCCCGTCATTTTCCCGGACGGTACGGAGCTGATTGCCGATATCCATGGTATCCACCAGCTCATAATTGGCGTCGCCGTCCATCTTTTTCTCCACCAGAAGTAAGAGTCTCGAGGTCACCAGCGTCATGGTCAGATAAATGGCCATTACGATAGTCGCCGACTCAAAATAGGTATACAGTGCGCCCGCCACACTCTTATGTACGAAGAACAGATCCACGATACTGATAACCGACAGCACCGAGGTGTCCTTGATGTTGATGATCAGGTTGTTGCCGATCTGCGGCATAATATTGCGGATAGCCTGGGGCAGGATCACATTTTTCATGGCCTGCACATGGGTCATACCGATGGCCTTGGCGCCCTCCATCTGACCGGGATCCACGGAAATGATTCCGCCCCGGACGGATTCTGCCATATAGGCTCCTGTGTTAATAGATACCACCAGAAACGCGGCGGACCACATTCCCAGCTGAATCTGAAACATCTGTGACAGGCCGTAATAGATAAAGACTGCCTGTACAATCATAGGCGTACCGCGGAACAGCTCCACGTAGGCCTTCAGGATCACTTTCACCACCTGCAGAAGTCCCCGCTTCGCGGCGCTGTCACGCTTCTTATCCACCGGAATGGTCTGTATCACGCCGACTACAAAGCCAATCAGACAGCCGATGGCTGTGGATACCAGCGCGATTGCCAGTGTCGTTCCGGCTCCCTTCAGATAAGAAACGCCGTAGCGCTGGAGCAGATATAGGATTCTCTCCAGGAAATTCATATTTGATATGGACATCTTATGTTCACAACTCCCTTTTATTTCTTACCGTTTTTTACTTTACTCAGACAGCGGCTGCACGGAAATGGCTTCGTCCATCATGCTGTTGAAATCATCCACCGTCATGGTAGCCAGTACGCTGTTAATGCCGTCCAGAAGCTCGGTATTGCCCTTCTGTACAGAGATTCCGATGTTGATCTCCTCGTCAGAAACCGCGAAATCATCGTCTGTATCCGTGAAGTCCAGAAGCTTCAGATCCGGGTATGCCACACAGGCTGCCTTTGCAGTCGGCATATCGGTTACAACCAGGTCTGTACGTCCGCTCTCCAGAGCCACCAGCATAGCCGGTGCAGACTCCTGTGCAGGCTGAATATTGGCGTCCTTGATCTGGGGCAGGCATACGTCATACCAGATGGTTCCCAGCTGGGAAGTACAGGTCGCGCCCTCAAAATCAGAGATACCCTTGGCGTCAGCCAGCGGTCCGTCCTGCTTTACCAGGCTGACTACGGATGCATAGTAATACGGGTTGGAAAAATCTACCATTTCCAGACGTTCCGATGTGATGGATTGGCCTGCGATGACGCAGTCTACGGTTCCGGACTGTACCGCCGGTACCAGGGAATCCCAGTCAAGCTTTACAATCTGCAGCTCATAGCCCAGCTCGTCCGCAATCTTCTTTGCCATCATGACGTCATAACCGTAAGCGTAATCAGAGCTGTCGTTGATGGGAACGGCTCCGTTGGAATCGTCCGGCTGTGTCCAGTTGTACGGCGCATATCCGCACTCCATGGCTACCTTCAGGACTTTCTTATCTCCTGTGGTATCTGCGGAAGCCGTGTCCTCTGCAGCTTCTGTCTTAGTGTCTGCTGCCGCAGGCTCCTCTGCCTTGGAACCGCAGGCGGTCAGGGATACAGCCAGTACAGCGGCTGCTGTCAGTGCGATCATTCTGTTTTTCATAATATTCTCCTCCTTCAAATGGGAAAAAAGGAGCTTCAGGAAGGTGCACTTGCGCCTTTCTGAAACTCCGTTGTTTCTGGGGACATTATAGCCCGTCAAATAGCAGATTTCAAGATTTTTTTGCGGATTTTCGCGATTTTTCCATATTTTTCTCTATCCGGCCCGTTTTTTCAGGGTTGAAAGTATCTTTTTTTCCAGCCGGGACACCTGTACCTGGGTCATACCCAGCTCCCGGGCCACCTGGGCCTGGGTTCTGTCACAGAAGAACCGCAGTATGATCAGACGCCGTTCCTTTGGCTCCAGCGTGTCCAGAAGCTGCCGCACCAGCATACCGGTCAGCAGCTCCTCCTGCTCGTCCTTTTTCTCCTCTACCCGTTCCATGAGACTGACGCCTTCCCCGTCCCCCTGGTAAATGATTTTATGCAGGGATTCCACCTCACTGCAGCTGTCATAGGCCTGCGCCAACTCCTCCGGATCTACCCCAAGCTTTTCTGCCAGTTCTTCCATACCCGGCTCCTCACCCCGCTCCATCCGCAGCTCTTCCCGAAGCCTCGCGGCCTTCACCGCCAGCTCCTTCAGGGAGCGGCTCACCTTGATCATGCTGTCGTCCCTGAGAAAGCGCTTGATCTCCCCGGCAATCATGGGTACGGCGTAAGTGGAAAACCGCACCTCATAGCTTAAGTCAAAGCGCTCGATGGCTTTCAGAAGCCCGATGGATCCAATCTGCACCAGATCCTCTGCCTCTACGCCCCGGCCCAGAAAACGCCGGACCACATGGTGAACCAGCCCCATATTTTCCTGTATCAGTATCTCCCTTGCTTCTTTATCTCCGTCCTGTGATCTGCGAATCAGCCCGGCGGTACGATCCATAATCAGTCCCTGCCGCGGCCAATCCATTTTTTCATTGTTACGCAGGTTCCCTTCCCCGGCTCCGATTCCACCTGAACCTCGTCCATGAAGGCCTCCATAAAGAGAAAGCCCATGCCGGAGCGCTCCAGCTCCGGCCGTGAGGTATACAAAGGCTCCATCGCCTGCCCGATGTCCGCGATTCCCACGCCCTCGTCCCGGATCCGCAAAGTCAGGCAGTTTTCCTCCAGCTCCCCTTCCATGGTAATGGTATGTACCGTTCCCTGATAGCCGTGAATAATTGCATTGGTCACAGCTTCGGAGACGGCAGTTTTCACGTCGGCCACTTCCTCCACGCTGGGATTTAAACGGGTCAGAAAGGCCGCCACGGTTACCCGGGCAAAGGCCTCATTTTCCGAAATGCTGTCGAATTCCACTCTCATATGATTTTTCATTGCTTCGCACCTCCCTGCAGCGTCTCAACCGGAATCAGCTTCATCACCCCGGACAGCAGCAGAATCCGCGCGGTCCGCTCCCGCACCCGGACGGCCCGCACGCTTCCTCCCAGAGCCTGCATCATCTTATAGCGGCCCATCAGCATACCGATACCGGAGCTGTCACAGAATTCTGTCTCGGAAAAATCAAAGACGATTTCCCGCACATCTCTGGTCTGCACCAGCTGATCTGCCTTCCTGCAGATGGCGTCGGCGCTGTAATGATCCAGCTCCTCCGGCACCCGGATAGTCAGGGTCTGTTTTTCCATCTTCATTCTTTCTTTTCCCATATTTTTACTCCTTTCTACTACTGCACCGAATACAAAAAAGGACATGGGAGCTGACCTTTTTTGTCAATTCCCATGTCCCTAACTTCAGGGGTTATCATCTGCATCATGTTCTCACGGCTTCAGCAGCAAGTGCTTCAGCCTGTAATTTACACTCTACATATCGCTACTGCTGTGCCGCCTGCTCCTGCGTAGTCGTCGTATCCGCCGCAGGGGGCTGTGTAGTCGACTGCGTCGTTGTATCCGCCGCAGGGGTCTGTACCTGTCCGCCCAGCCGTGTAATCGCGCTGGTAC
>CAKRTY010000212.1 GCA_934402125.1 uncultured Anaerosacchariphilus sp.
GCTGTAACGAGAAACGGGCGAACATGGGATATGGAAAACTGGAATATTCTGCTGTAACAGCCCTGTTTTCATTTTTATGAGTGGAATATCCGGCTCACATACAGATAGAAGTCCGGATTCTTTAGCAACACATCATTGGTTTCATTGGAAAAAATCGTAAGAACGCCCCTCCCAATCGTCGCCAGTATCGCGCACAGCACTACTACGTACAGAATCCGCGCGGATCGCGTTCCGTCAAAATGAATCTGCTCCAGTATCAGGAAGAGGGCCAGCACCGACAGAACCAGGGTCAGGTCGCAGACATAGCGGATATGGATTCCGCCCAGCATAAAATCCAGATACCCCAGGGCCAGAGCCGCCAGCAGCACCAGCACGCCGGTCTGTTTTTTCAGAAGTCCTTTCCGGTCAGAGGAAGAAGACCGCGTGAATACGGCCGGAATCAACAGGAATATGCCCAGATTCAGCGGCATTTGCAGGAGACCAACGCTGTATTCCTGATAGAGATAGTTGCCGAAATCCACACATTTCTCTGTGGTGAAACGCAGGAAGGGGAAAAATTCCGTGTATACAAAGGATTCCACAAAATAGTGATAGAGCATGGAACCAAAGTGGTGCAGGCCTGGCGTCACGGAATTGTAGCGGATATCGCTTTCCGTCAGCTGGTAAGAGGTGCCGAATTCAAAAACCGATCCGAAGCGGATAGCGTTATAATACATGATTCCGGCGGCTCCCAGGAGAACCGGGATCAGAAAGGGCAGGGCGCTTTCCAGAAAGCGCTGCCGGGCAGACAGCTTCTTATTCAGGAGGATCCGTAAGAACAGCGGCGCGCCGAAGGCCATCGCCAACAGCACTGCGTTGGGCCGGGACAATACCAGCATTACTACAGAAAGTCCGCAGAACGCAAAGAGCACGATCCGTTTCCAGGGATTTCCTGCCTGATATCCATAGCAGGCGCAAGCTGCAAATGCGCCCAGCCAGCCAAAGGAGGCAATGAGCGGCAGATAGTAAAAGCTGGAGGCCGAAGCCTGCATGAGCCACAGAAAGCTGCCGCCCATGACTGCCAGTTCTCCTGAGAGAAAGAGCAGCAGGTTGGCCTTTGGTGTAAAGAGCTGCATGAGTCCCTGAACGGCCGCAAAGATACACAGAATAGCAAAAACGGTGAGGCAGGCTCCCGCGAAAATGGTCGTGGGTAGCATGCCGGTCAGCCAGAATACCGGGTAATAAACCATAAAAAGCGGCGCCAGGCCGAAGTAGGAATAGTATTTTCCGTTATAATAGGCCCGATCCCAGTGATATTCCATGCCATTTTTATCCCGCTCGCCCTTATCATAGGGATTGGAAAGTTCTGCAAGCGCCGGATTGACGTCCAGGTCAAGCTCCGGCTGTCCCTTTTCAAAGGCGTCCAGCTGCTGCATGTAAGCGTCTACCACCATCTCCGGGGAGCGAATCTCCTCCAGGGTCGGGTAGGGCCGCAGAAGCTGGTGGGAAGCGTCGCTTCCATACAGAATTCCGGCAGAGATAAAGAGAGCAAGCAGCAGCACGCCCAGATTCAGAAGTTTATGGCTGCGTCTGTCCGGCTGATAATCCTGTGCGTAGAGACGGAAGCGTAAGGTCAGGAACAGCGCGGCCAGAAATCCGGTCAGAAGTACCACCCGAAGCCAGTGAATGGCGAGAGGCTGTCGGGCATTCAGGGTGACTGAGAGCAGAAAAACCGGCTCATTCAGCTCCTCAAAGGTCAGACGCAGTCGGGTCAGATCGCCGCGGCTCTGGAGCCGCACGGTAAAGGTATTTTCCCGGCTGCCCGGATTGACCGAGAAGCTGCCCGCTCCGGTGGTCTTCACCGAGCTGGCCTCATCACAGATTCCCACATTGCCGGAGAGAACCTCGGAAGAGCCTGCGGTGGTTACGGTCACGCAGCGAACCGGTAAATCCAGTCCGTCGAAGGATACGGACGGATTCTCCGGCAGCACCGCCAGGGCCTCCCCGTTCCAGCCCTCCATGCCGGAGAGGTCAAGGGCCGTCTCCGGATAAGCTCCGGAGTCCTGTGTAAAATAAGAAAATTGAAAAATACCGAGTTCCAGCACCAGTGCCAGGAAAAGAGCCAGGCACAGGGAAAGAGCCGCGGCCGCCGGTGCGGAAAGCCGGTGGAATTTCTGAATCATATGTTTCATAAAGGAGATACCTGCCTTACTTCTATAAAATAGGATAACAATCTAATCTGATAATAGCAGAGCAGTTCCTGTTTGACAAGCGAAACAGCAATTGACAAAAGCCCGAAAAAAAACTACAATAAAATTAACTATCAGTGGTGAAAAGAGGAGGCTTGTATATGGACAAATTCGTAATAGCAATCACCAGAACCTGCGGAAGCGGGGCTACCTCTATCGGAAAAATTTTGGCAAAGAATCTGGGCGTGGAGCTCTACGATCGGAATATCCTCCGTCTGGCGTCTGATGACAGCGGTATCAGCGAGGAGCTGTTTGCCAGGGCAGATGAGGATCAGAAGCAGAGCCTTTTGTTCCGGGCGTCCCAGAAGGTATATACCGGAGGGCTGATCCCGCCGGAGAAGGAAGATTTTACTTCCAACAACAACCTGTTTAATTATCAGGCGAAGGTGCTGCGGGAGCTGGCAGACGAGTCCAATTACGTGGTAATTGGCCGTGCGGCAGATTACGTGCTCCGCGATAAGCCGGGACTGGTTCGTGTATACATCTACGCGTCCCGGGAGAAATGTATCGAGAAGGAGATGAACCGTCAGAAGATTGACTGGAAGGCAGCGGATCGGTTCATTACCAAGACGGACAAGTACCGCCGTGATTACTATCGGTATTTTACGGGTCAGGAATGGGAGAATATGCAGAATTACGATCTATGTATCAACACAACCCAGATGAGCTTTGAGCAGGCGGCGAAGGCGATTCAGGATTTCGCGGAGAATATGCTTGCGGGAAAATAAAAGATACAGAGAGATGAGAGGGGTATCTCAAAGCGGTCTCCGTGCAGATGCGCGCGGGAGATGCTCTGGGACGCCCCTTTTTTGAGGAAAACAGAATGGCTGTAAAACGGGAATTTACATTTGCGTCCGCTGACGGACGAACAAAGATACATGGGGTGGAATGGAGGCCGGAGCAGGGAAAGCCGGTGGCGGTGCTTCAGATTTTCCACGGCATGGTAGAATACATCGAACGCTATGAGGAGTTTGCTTCTTATCTGACGGACAGGGGATTTCTGGTCATCGGAAACGATCACCTGGGACATGGTCGTTCCATTGTGAAGAAAGAGGACTGGGGCTATTTCGCGGAAGAAAACGGAAATGAAATCGTGTTGCAGGATCTGCGGAGGCTTCACCGGAAAACAGCGAAGCGATACCCGGATCTGCCCTACTTTATCCTGGGGCACAGCATGGGTTCCTTCCTTCTCCGGCAGTACCTGTGCCGCTATGGGGATGAGCTGGACGGGGCCATTATCATGGGAACTGGAAGCCAGCCGCTGGCGGCGCTCCGGTTCGGGCAGAAGCTTTGCCGGTGCATGGCGAAGCTGCGCGGCTGGCGGTATCGCTGGCCCTTTGTTGACAATCTGGCCTTTGGCGGCTATAATAAGCACTTCCAGCCGGCCCGTACCGGCAAAGACTGGCTGAGCAGGGATGAACGGATGGTGGATGCGTATCTTAAAGATGAGCGTTGTACCTTCC